>CAXUEV010000057.1:0-8634 GCA_964250105.1 uncultured Sphingomonadaceae bacterium | reverse complement strand
CCTCGGCGGTGGCGGCGGCGAACTTCGCCTTCCACGCCTTCGACGCGCGCTCGCGGGCCTGCACGTCACCGGCTTCGGCGTCGGCGTCGGCGATGCGCTCGGCGTCGACCTTGGAATGACGCTCGCGGTACTCGTCGGCCGCGATGTTGGTCAGCGCGACGGCGAGGCGTTCGGCGAAGTCCTCGGCGTGGCCGCGGACGACGGGCGCCTGGTCCCAGCTCTTGGCGTAGGTCAGCGGGTCGCGGTAGCGCAGGATGAAGCGGGTCAGCCCCTCGTCGAAGCGACGATGCTCGCCGACGACCTCGCCTTTGTAATAATGCGGCACCGCGACGCCGTGGATCGCCCGGCTGAGCGCGGCGTCGGACAGCCGCCGCACGGCGTAGTCGAGCGCCGCGTCCCATGCCAGCCGGAAGTCGACCGCATCGTAGCGCCGCCGCAGCGCATACGCCGCCTCGGTCGACATGCCGACGCGGCGGCATGCGTCCGTGACGCAGCCCGACTCGCCGAGCGCGGCGATGAACTCGCATTGCCGCTCGGGGGTCCAGCCGTCGTGGCGTTGGCGGGTCATCACCGGCATGAAGGTGCGGGTGAAGGCGAAGGGGGAGGGATCGGGATTGGTCATCGCGAGTCTATGCGCGAAACCGCACCCTGTAGGACAGGATTATTTCCGGGCGGCGCGATAGGGATGCGCGATGACGTTCGACTTCGATCCGGCGAAGGACACCGCCAACCGCGCCAAGCACGGCGTGCCGCTGTCGTTCGGCGCACGGGTGTTCGACGATCCGGCGGTCACGCTGATCGACACGATCCGTGCAGGCGACGAGGAACTCCGCTATAAGGCGGTCGGTCTAATCGGAAACAAGCTGTTCACCGCGGTTTACGTCCATCGCGACGGTGCGATCCGCTTGATCTCGGTCCGCAGGAGCAACGCCAATGAACAAAGAGATTATGATCGCGATTCCCGCTGATCCGGACGATCCGGAAGACCGCGACGTCAGCGTCGCGGGGCTCGAGCGCGGGCTGCTGGCGCGCGACCTGCGCCTGCTCCGCGTCCGCCTCGGCCTGACGACCGAGGCGTTCGCCGCGCGCTACGGCATCCCGGCGGAGGAATACGCCGGGTACGAATCGAGCTATGTCCGGCCGCCGGAGGCGGTCACGGCCTATCTGCGGGTGATCGTGGCGGAGCCCGAGATGGCGGCGCAGATCACCGCCCGCGCCGCCTGACCGGCGTTTGTCCCGCGAGACACCAGGAGTTTGGGAGCAGGAAACGGGACGTCGGGGCCCCTCGGCGGCGCTAGCTTGCCTGACGCCAGCCGAGGAGGTTTCGTTGTCGTTCCGTGTTCAAGTGCTCGAAGCCCGGCAATTCAGCCATCTTTACGGCCTGCAGGAAGACCAGCTGGCACGCTTCGGCGCACAGCGCTTTGTCGTCGACCTCAAGCCGGGCTTCCCGGATCGAACAGAGATGAGAAGCCTCGACATCGGTCAAATTGCCATCTTGCTGAGCTAAGAGCGTCAGCCCGCTGACACGCCCTATCGGTCGCGTCACGCCATCTTCGTGCGCACTATACCAAGCGGGGTTGTTATGCAGCGCGCATCGTTCGGGCGTAACCAACCGTCGCTTTCAGCGATGACCCGGGCGTGTCAGAGTAGGGGGCACGCGCCGTGGCATCAGAACGCGTCACCATCGGCAATGCGTCTCCAGCGCGCGGTCTAAGCTTCGTTCTACGCTGCAAGCCGGGGGATTATTGCAAGTTGCTCGGCCAATACCGGTTCGGTCACCGCGAGATCGTAGTTGCGCTGGATATCGAGCCAATGCTCGGGGGTGCTCCCGAGAAGTTTGGCGAAGCGCAGCGCCATTCCCGGCGTGACCGGTTGGCGTTCGGCCAGTATGTCGTGAAGCGTCTGGCGCGAGATGCCGAGGAGGCGGGCGATCTCGGTCTTGGAGCGGCCGACGGCAGGAAGGATGTCCTCGCGCAGCAACTCGCCGGGATGCATCGGCGCGAGACCCTTGAGCAGCGGATTGGGCATCAGTGGTAATCCTCGAGATCGACGTCGATCGCATCCATGCCTTGCCAGCCGAAGGTAAGCCGCCAGTTGCCCGATACATCCACCGCGAAATGCCCTTTTCGATCGCCCTTCAACGGATGGAAGCGGTATCCCGGCAAGTCCATCTGCTCAGGTGCCGTCGCCGCATCGAGCGTCAGCAACATTCTCCTTAGGCGCGCGACATTCGGAACACTGAGTTTCGACGGATCATTGTGCTCGACGAACCGGCAAAGCGCCTTGCTGCTGAATGACGCGATTAAGAGTGTAAGCTACCGCCTGACGACCGGCTAGTCAAACGATGCCTTACGCCGCCGGCAAATAGATCTCGCTGCCGCGCTCCTTGAACAGCTCGCTCATCCCCGCCATGCCTTCGGCCGCGACCATCTCGCCGGTGTTCATCCCCGCCGCATAGTCGCGCACCTCCTGCGTGATCTTCATCGAGCAGAACTTGGGGCCGCACATGCTGCAGAAGTGCGCGGTCTTGGCGCCTTCGGCGGGCAGGGTCGCGTCGTGGTATTTGAGCGCGGTGTCGGGGTCGAGCGACAGGTTGAACTGGTCGCGCCAGCGGAAGTCGAAGCGGGCGCGGCTGAGCGCGTCGTCGCGCAGCTTCGCCGCCGGGTGGCCCTTGGCGAGGTCGGCGGCGTGCGCGGCGATCTTGTAGGTGATGACGCCGACCTTGACGTCGTCGCGGTCGGGCAGGCCGAGATGCTCCTTGGGCGTGACGTAGCACAGCATCGCGCAGCCGAACCAGCCGATCATCGCCGCGCCGATGCCGCTGGTGATATGGTCGTAGCCGGGCGCGATGTCGGTCGTCAGCGGCCCGAGCGTGTAGAACGGCGCCTCGCCGCACTCCGCCAGCTGCTTCTCCATGTTGACCTTGATCTTGTGCATCGGCACGTGGCCGGGGCCCTCGATCATCACCTGGCAGTCGTGCGCCCAGGCGACCTTGGTCAGCTCGCCCAGCGTCTCGAGCTCGGCGAACTGGGCGCGGTCGTTGGCGTCGGCGATCGATCCGGGGCGCAGGCCGTCGCCGAGGCTGAACGAGATGTCGTAGGCGCGCATGATCTCGCAGATCTCGGCGAAATGCGTGTAGGTGAAATTCTCCTTGTGGTGCGCGAGGCACCATTTGGCGTGGATCGAGCCGCCGCGGCTGACGATGCCGGTGACGCGCTTGGCGGTCAGGTGGATGTAGGCGAGGCGGACGCCGGCGTGGATGGTGAAATAGTCGACGCCCTGCTCGGCCTGCTCGATCAGCGTGTCGCGGTAGATGTCCCACGTCAGGTCCTCGGCGACGCCGCCGACCTTCTCGAGCGCCTGGTAGATCGGCACCGTGCCGATCGGCACGGGCGAGTTGCGCACGATCCATTCGCGCGTGTTGTGGATGTTGCGCCCGGTCGACAGGTCCATGACCGTGTCGGCGCCCCAGCGCGTCGACCAGACCATCTTCTCGACCTCCTCGGCGACCGACGAGGCGACCGCGGAGTTGCCGATGTTGGCGTTGATCTTGACGAGGAAATTGCGCCCGATCGCCATCGGCTCGGCCTCGGGGTGGTTGATGTTCGACGGGATGATCGCGCGGCCGCGGGCGATCTCGTCGCGGACGAACTCGGGGGTGACATAGTCGGGGATGTCGGCGCCGAACGCCTCGCCGTCGCGGACCACCGCCGCCTGCGCCCGGCCGATATTCTCGCGGATGGCGACATATTCCATCTCGGGCGTGACGATCCCGCGGCGGGCATAGGCGAGCTGGGTGACGGCGGCGCCGGCGCGGGCGCGCAGCGGCGTGCGGTTGACATGGCCGTACGGCGCGTCCAGCTGGGCGCGGCCCGACAGACCGTTGTCCTCGGGGCGGACGTCGCGGCCGGGATAGCGCTCGACGTCGCCGCGCGCCTCGATCCACGGGGTCCGCAGCGTCGGCAGGCCGGTGTAGATGTCGATCGCGGCGTCGGCGTCGGTATAGGGGCCGCTCGGATCGTAGATGCGCACCGGTGGCTCGTCCGCGCTCGCCTCGAGGACGACCTCGCGCATCGCGACGCGGAGGTCGGGGAAGCGGGTGCCGGCGACGTGGACCTTGCGGCTGCCCGGCAGCGGCCCGGTGGTGACGGGCATCTCGATCGGCGAATTGATGTCGGCCATGCGTGCGCTCCAATGATCGGACGGAGTGCGGCCGGTCGCGCCGCGCCCTCCCTCCGCCGGGACCAACCGGATCAGGTTCAGCGGGTCGCGGCACCACAGCCGCCTCTCAGCCGGTCGAACCGGCCCCCCGGGGACGAGCGCAGTGTAGGCCGATGGCGGCGGGGGTCAATCCGATTGCCGACCTATTCGACGGGCGGGAGCTGCGTCACGGGCGCATCGACCAGTTCCGCCGCCCAGCCGCGGTCGGTGCCACACAGCCGGTCCCAGAAGCGGAAGTAGAGGCCGTAGTTGCAGCGGTAGTGGCGGTGGTGGAGATGGTGGTGCGACGCGGTGATCATCGTCCGCCCCCACCAGCCGGCGACCCACGACCGCGGGTAGATCTCCCAGCCCATGTGGTTGGTCACGCCGTTGAAGGTCATTACCGTCAGCACCAGCAGCAGCGCGCCGATATGGATCGGCACGACCAGTGCCAGCAGCGGCACGACGACCGCGCCCGACGCTGCCTCGGTCCAGTGGAAGCTCATCGCCGCCCAAGCGGTCGGCGGGCGGCTGGCGTGGTGCGTCGCGTGGACGCGGGCGAACACCGCCGGGCGGTGCATCCAGCGGTGGCTCCAGTAGAAATAGGTGTCGTGGGCGAACAGATAGACGAGGACGCTCGCCGGCAGCCACAGCCAGCCGGCCCCGCGCGGCACGCCGTCGTAGATCGCCGTCAGGCCGTGATCGTGCCACAGCACGCCGACGATCCCCGCCGGGATACCGTAGATCGCCGCCGACAGCAGCGACCAGCCGATCTCGCGCCGCACCTGTGCGCCCCGCTTCGCCGCGTCGGGGCCGACGCCGGGGTGCCGCCGCAGCGTCAGCCACGCGAAGAACCCCGACACGGCGAAATAGCGCACGGCGACGATCGCGGTCATGCCGGCGGCGGCGGCGAGGAGCGAGGCGGCGGGCATGGCTGCCGGTCTAGCGCAAGGCGGCGGCGGTGCGAAGCGGCGGATCGCTGCACCTCGACTCTCCTTTTTACCCTCTCCCCTCGCGGGAGGGACGGAAGGTTAGGGAAGTGGCGCATGCCCCGCTTTAGCGCTACGCTCGTCGCCGATGGACTTCGATCTGATCCTTGCCGGCGGCGGGCTGGCGAATGCGTTGATCGCTTTGCGGCTGGCGGAGGTGCGGCCGGGGCTGCGGGTGGCGGTGGTCGAGGCGGGGGCGCGGATCGGCGGCAACCATACCTGGTCGTCGTTCGAGGACGACATCACGCGGGCGCAGGTGGCGTGGACCGCGCCGCTCGTCGAGCATCGCTGGGACCGCTATTCGATCCGCTTCCCGGCGCATGCGCGGACGCTCGTCGCCGGCTACCGCAGCGTGACGTCGGAGCGGCTGGCGGCGGCGGTGGCGCGGGCGGTGCCGGCCGAGCGGCTGCTGCTCGGCGTGCCGGTGGTAAGCCTCGACGAGACGTCGGTGACGCTCGCCGACCAGCGGACGCTGACCGCGCACGCGGTGATCGACGGGCGCGGGCAGGGGACGCCCGGTGCCGCCGCGGCGCTCGACCTCCGGTCGCAGAAGTTCCTCGGGCTCGAGGTCGAGCTGACCGCGCCGCACGGGCTCGCCGGGCCGGTGATCATGGACGCGTGCGTGCCGCAGCACGACGGCTACCGCTTCGTCTACACGCTGCCGTTCGGCCCGCGGACCTTGCTCGTCGAGGACACTTACTACAGTGACGGCGCCGAACTCGCGCCCGAAGTGCTCCGCGCGCGCGTGCGCGACTATATAGCGGCGCAGGGCTGGACCGTGGCGCGCGTCGTGCGCGAGGAGGTCGGCGTCCTGCCGATCGCGCTCGGCGGCAGCATCGCCCGCTTCTGGGACGGGGGCGACGCGGGCGTGCCGGTCGTCGGCCTGCGCGCGGCGCTGTTCAACCCGATCACCGGCTACAGCTTCCCCGACGCGGTGCGCACCGCCGAGCTCGTCGCCGGCCTGTCCGAACTGACGCCGGCGGCGTTGTACGGGGCGCTGCGACAACACAGCGAGGCGACGTGGCGGGAGCGAAAATTCTATAGATTTCTCAATCGCTTGCTGTTCAACGCAGCCGAGCCGGCGGAGCGTTACCGCGTGCTGCAGCGCTTCTATCGGCTTGACGCCGCGCTGGTCCGGCGGTTCTACGCGGGGCGGTCGACGACGTTCGACAAGCTGCGGACGCTGGTCGGCAAGCCGCCGGTGCCGCTCGGGCGCGCGCTCGGCGTGCTGCTCAAATCTTGAAGGCCCACGACATGAAGACGGCAGCGGTGATCGGCAGCGGATTCGGCGGTTTGGCGCTCGCCATCCGCCTGCAATCGGCGGGCGTCGCGACGACGCTGATCGAGCAGCGCGACAAGCCCGGCGGCCGCGCCTATGTCTTCGAGGACCAGGGCTTCACCTTCGACGCCGGGCCGACGGTGATCACCGATCCGTCGTGCCTCGAGGAGCTGTGGGCGCTGTCGGGGCGCCGCCTCGCCGATTATGTCGAGCTGCTGCCGGTGACGCCGTTCTACCGCCTGATGTGGGAGGACGGCTATGTCTTCGACTATTCGAACGACGACACCGCGCTGTTCGCGCAGATCGCGGCGAAGAACCCGAAGGATGTCGCCGGCTACAAGCGCTTCCTCGAATATTCCGAGAACGTGTTCCGCGAAGGCTATGAGAAGCTTGGCCACGAGGCGTTCCTCGACTTCGGCACGATGATGAAGGCGGCGCCGCAGCTGATGCGCTACGAGGCGTTCCGCTCGGTCTATGCGATGGTCGCGCGCTACATCGACGATCCGCAGCTGCGCGAGGCGTTCAGCTTCCACTCGCTGCTGGTGGGCGGCAATCCGTTCAAGACCAGCGCGATCTACGCGCTGATCCACGCGCTCGAGAAGAAATGGGGCGTGTGGTTCCCGCGCGGCGGCACCGGCGCGCTGGTCAAGGGGATGGTCCGGTTGTTCGAGGATCTCGGCGGCGTCGTCACGCTCGACAACGGTGCCAAGGCGATCTGCGCCGAGGGCGAGCGCGTCACCGGCGTCGTCACCGCCGACGGCCGCCGCCAGGACTTCGACGCGGTCGCCTCGAACGGCGACATCGTCCACACCTACCGCGACCTGCTCGGCCACCACCCGCGCGGCAAATCGGCGGCGAAGATGATGAAATGGCGCAGCTTCTCGCCGTCGCTGTTCGTCGTCTACTTCGGGCTGCGGGGCACGCGCCCCGACATCCGCCACCACACGATCGTCTTCGGCAACCGCTACCGCGAGCTGCTCGACGACATCTACAAGAACGGCGTGCTCGCCGAGGATTTCTCGCTCTACCTCCATCATCCGACCGCGACCGACCCGGCGATGGCGCCGCCGGGATGCAGCGCCTTCTACGTCCTGTCGCCGGTGCCGCACATGGGCAAATATGCCGGCGACTGGGAGACGGAGGGGCCGCGCTATGCCGACCGCATCCTCGACACGCTCGAGGCGACGATGATCCCCGGGCTGCGGCGCGACCTGGTGACGCTGCGGACCTTCACGCCGAAGGACTTCCAGGTCGAGCTGAACGCGCACATGGGCAGCGCCTTCAGCCTCGAGCCGGTGCTGTGGCAGAGCGCCTTCTTCCGCACCCACAACCGCGACGACGTGCTGTCGAACCTGTATTTCGTCGGCGCCGGCACGCATCCGGGCGCGGGCATCCCCGGCGTCGTCGGCTCGGCCAAGGCGACCGCCAAGCTGATGATCGCCGATCTCGGCGGCGCCGTCGCCCGCGTCGAACCCGTCGGGCTCGCCGCCGCGGCCGAGTAGCGGCATGACCGACGCGCTGGTCGCCGCCAGCCGCGACGCGATCGCGCGCGGCTCGAAGAGCTTCGCGCTCGCCGCACGGCTGTTCGATCCGGTGGCGCGCGACCGCGCGACGTTGCTCTACGCCTGGTGCCGCCACGCCGACGACGTCATCGACGGGCAGGAGGCGGGGCAGGGGCGCGTCGCCTATCCGGGCACGCCGGCCGAACGTCTGGCGGTGCTCGAAGCGCGCACGCGGGAGGCGCTTGCGACCGGCGACGGCGCCGATCCGCCCTTCGCCGCGCTCGCCCGCGTCGCCTCCGCCACCGCGATGCCGGCGCGCTACCCGCTCGACCTGATCGAAGGCTTCCGCATCGACGTCGAGGCGCGCCGCTTCGTCGGCTTCGACGACACGCTCGCCTATTGCTACCATGTCGCCGGGGTCGTCGGCGTGATGATGGCGATCGTCATGGGGGTCGACGCCGGCGACCGCGCGACGCTCGACCGGGCGTGCGACCTCGGCATCGCCTTCCAGCTCGACAATATCGCCCGCGACGTCGTCGAGGATGCCGCCAACGGGCGCTGCTACCTGCCCGAGGCATGGCTCGCCGAGGCCGGGCTCGACCGCGCCAGCTTCGCCGCGCCGGCGAACCGCGCCGCGCTCGCCGGCGTCGTCGCGCGCCTAATC
>CAXUEV010000056.1:0-8664 GCA_964250105.1 uncultured Sphingomonadaceae bacterium | reverse complement strand
CGGCGTTCTGCTGGCTGAAGTGGACCGGATAGCCGAGGCTCTCGGCACGGGCATGAGCGTAGCGCAGGACCGGCGCGCCGATGTCGATGCCGTAGATCTCGGCACCCGGGAAGGCGTCGGCGTACGGCAGGGTCGAGTGGCCGACGGTGCAGCCCATGTCGAGGATGCGCCTGGGCTTGAGATCGGGGAACTTCTCCTTGACATAGGCGATCGTCGTATCGCCGATATCCGAGTTGAACGGCCCCATCCGGCCCATCGCGTAGATATAGACCGCACGGTCGTAGACCGCGCCGTTCGACAGGTCGTTCTCGGCGAAATCGGTGTGATAGCCGCCGGGCATGCAATGGATGTCGACGTGGCGGTGGTAGCGCGGAATCTCCATCGCCGGATCGAGCGCGAGCGTGCCGCCGGCGCTGCCGACCGTCTCGCCGGCGCGCACGAGGTCGTCGAACGAGCGCTCGACCGGCAGCTGCGCCGACTTCCACATCATCTCCTGGCTGTTGCGCTGGAGCGCCGACCAGAATTTGAAATAGGGCTCGTTCATCATCGCCGAGCGGATCTCGCGATAGTTGGCCGGCTCGTGGCCGTGCTCCTGCTCGAAGACCTTCGCCGCCCGCGCCTCGTACGACAGGCGATTGCCGGGGGCGACGGTGCTCGCGAGGTGGAATTTCAGGCTCTTGACGAATTCCTGGCGCGAATCCTCGTCGCTCGTCGTCTTCGGCAGGACATCGTGATGATATTGGCTCTTCAGGTCGACCGCGATGTTCATGCTTCGCTCCTCCAGATGATTAGTGATCCCCCGACCGGCACTAGAACCTCACCTTGGCCTCGAGCCCGTAGGTGCGCAGCGGCGCCTTGTAGGTGACGTTCAGGATCGACAGCAGCGGCAGCGCCTCGCTGTTGTAGCGCTTGTTGAGCAGGTTCTTCGACCAGAGATTCAACTCGAGATCGCCGTGCACCAGCCCGAGGCGGGCGTTGACGAGGTCGACCGGCTCGCGCTTGCTGCCGGGCAGGTTCGAAGCATCGTACCATACCGACCCGATCCGGGTGTAATCGACGCGTGCATTGAGTTCCAACGCATCGCTCAACGGCTGGTTCACCTGGATGCCGGCGGTCAGATTGTCCTTGGCCGAATAGGGCGTGCGGTTGCCGACGAACTGGGGTGCGGACGCGAGCCGGCGGATCTTCGAGTCGATATAGCCGTAGCCGCCGAAGACCGACAGGACGCTCGACACGCGCAGGTTGACGTCGAACTCGAGGCCCTTGATGCGGGTCTTGTCGATCGACGACACCGCCTGGATGCCGGCGGTGGGGAAGAACTCGAACTGCTGGGCGTTGGTCACGTCGGTCTGGAAGATCGCACCGTTGAAGCTCAGCCGCCGGTCGAAGAACTGGCTCTTGAAGCCCGCTTCGTACGACGTGCCGACTTCCTTGGGATAGGTATCCTGCACGAAGATCTTCGTCGGATCGGCGCCGGGCGCCGCGAGCAACTGGGTGCGCGTGCCGATCGGATTGAAGCCGCCCGACTTGAAGCTGCGTCCCCAGCTCGCATAGACCGAGCCGAGCGACGGCACCTTGTAGGTGATCGACGCCTTCGGCTGGAACTGCTTGAAGGTCGCCTTGCCGACGCAATCGGCGGCGGCGCGGCCCGTCGTCAGCACGCAGACGTTATAGCTCGACGCACCCGTCACCGGATTGGGGATGTCGGGCGTGACGTTGCGCAGCGACCGCTTCTCGATGTCGTAGCGCCCGGCGAGACGGACATCGAGCCGGTCGGTCACGCTGTACTGGACGTTCGCGAACGGCGCGTAGTTGGTGTAGCGATAATGGTCGACTTCGAAATTGTCGGTCGGATTGACGGTGTCGAGCCCGTCGATGCCGGCGGTCGGCAGGATGACGCCGCCGCCCTGGAGCGTCCGCGTCAGCGTCCCGTCGGCATTGTACGTCACCGGCGCGACGATGGTGCCGTCGGCGTTGAGCAGCGGACGGCCGTTCAGCCCCTGCTCGGTCGTCGACAGCTTGCGCCCCTTGAGGAAATAACCGCCGACCTGCCACTGGAACGGACCGTCGCCCTTCGAGCTCAGCCGCAGCTCCTGAGTGAAGGCGCGGTTGTACAGCCGGAACTTCTGCGTCCGGTCGCCGAACGCCGCGGCGAAGACGCCGAAGTCGTTGCGCGGATCGAGATAGTCGGCATACGGCAGGTTCTTGCCCTGATAGCGGTCGCTGACCGTGTTGTACGCGGTGACCGACGTCAGCACGCCGAAGTCGAGGTCGTAATCGGCCTTGAGCGAGGTGCTGAACTTGTCCTGGCGGTTCGTGCCGGGCACGTCGGCGACAAAGGGGATGCGCGTGTTCTGCGTGTCGATGGCGGTGATCGGCAGGCCGCCGACGACCGAGCCGATGATCTGGGCGTTATAGGCGAGGCCGCCGCCGTTGCCGCGGCTGGCGTTGAGCCGCGCGTCGAGCTTCAGCGGGCCGCTGTCGTAATCGAGGCGGAACCGGCCGACCTTCTCCTGGAAACGCTGCGACTTCTCGCCGGTCACGATGTTGGTGTACGAGCCGTCGGTGTCCGAGAACGACGCGGCGGCGCGGAAGCGCAGCTTGCCGGGGATGATCGGGCCACCGATGCTGAGATTGGCGCGGCTCGAATTATAATTGCCGTAGGACGCGGTCGCCTGTCCCTCGAACGTATCGGTCGGCGCCTTGGTCGTGATGATGATCGCGCCGGCGGCGGCGTTGCGGCCGTAATAGGCGCCTTGCGGGCCCTTGAGCACCTCGATCTGCTCGATGTCGAACAGCTCGCCGTTGAACTCGTTCTGCGTGGCGAGCTGGACGCCGTCGATCACCACGGCGACCGCCGATTCGGACTGGCGGACCGAAGCCTGGCCGCGGATGTTGACGAAGAAATCGCCGGCATGCCCCGACGACGAGATGGTGACGTTCGGCGTCAGGTTGAGGAAGTCCTGCGGCCGGGTGATGCCGGCGCGCTCGATCGTCGCGCTGTTGAACACCTGGACCGCGACCGGCGCGTTGATGAACTTCTCGTCGCGCCGCAAGCCGGTGACGATGATCTCGTCGGGCCCGGTATCGGCGCGCGGCGTCGCCTCGCTGGGGATGGCCGACGGCGACCGGCCCGGCTCGCTCGACGCCTGGCTCTGGGCGTACGCGGCACTCGCCAGAGTCGTCAGCAGCGCGACGACCGAGCCGCTGCCCGCAAGTCGTGAAATCGGCATGATATTTCCCCTTATGCTAACGCACCCGTATTCCACCCCGATTTCGTATTCTAATTATGCATGCAATGTTGGCGCGGTCGCTCCCTCCGTGTCAACACGCAAATTATGGCGGCGCGCTAGGTGGCGGCGCCGCAGAAGTCGTTCAGCGCCGCGGCGAATGTCGTGCTGTCGAGGTCGGGCTCGAAATTGGCGCCGGCAATGTCGACGATCCGCGTCTCGGGACGGGCGGCCTTGGCGCGGTCGAGATAGGGGAACAAGACGTCGTCGGCCGCCGCCATCGCCTGGATCGGGCACTGCACCCGCTCGAACATGGCGGGGAAATCCTGGTCCCACACCGCGGCGTACGCCTGCACGCGGCCCTGCCACGCGCGCAACATGTCGGCCATCTCGCGATGCAGCAGCGCGATGTCGCGGTCGGCGCCGAGCGCGCGCAGATATTCCCAGTTCTCGAGCAGGTAGGACCCGCTCACCGTCGGCGTGAACGGCGTGCCGAAACTCTGCGAGAAGGTCTTGCGCTCGTCGGCGGTCAGCATCACCGGCCCGACCAGCGTCAGGCTCCTGGCCAGCGCCGGCCGGTCGGCGGCGAGCTGCACGGCGATGCAGGCGCCGGTGTGATGGCCGACGAGATGACAGCGCTCGATGCCGGCGGCGCCGATCGCCGCGCCCAGCCAGTCGACATAGTCCGCCATCGACGGCGACGTGTCGGCCGGCGGATCGAACGATCCGCCGAAGCCGGGCGTGTCGAACGCATAACAGTCCCACCCGTCGAGGTGGCCGAAGCAGTCCAGAAACATCCGCCCCGAACTGGCGGTCTGGTGCAGGCAGACGATCGGGTCGCGCTCGCCCGGCCGATGGTAATAGTGCACCTGTCTGCCGCCATCGATGGCGACATAGTGTTTCCGGATATCGGTCAATCTACATCCCCGATCGATTGGATCCTCACGCCAGGCCCAAGGCCCCGGGATTGACGCGGCGGCCCGGGTCGACGGCGTTCTTGACGCTCTCGAGCAGCTGCGACAGGGGCGCGTTGTTCATCAGCTCGGTGTAGGGATAATATTTGCCGATCTGCAGGTGCAGCGCGCCGAGCGAATCGAACAGCTCGCGCAGCTCGTCGCGCAGGCCGATCGCGACGGCGCGGCGGTCGAGATTGGCCGGGATGCCCTTCCACTTGGCGGCGAACTCGGGCTCGATCAGCGACAGGCGGAAGTCGCCGAGCTCGTCCTTCCAGTAGAAGCTCGGCTCGATGACGAACTCGGGGCCCGAGAAGGTCGTCAGGTACGAGGTCTTGATCTCCCACCGCTCCATCAGCTCGCGTCGTTCGGCGAGGAAGCGCTCGGTCGCCTCGGCCGCGGCGACCGCGGTCGACAGCGGGAAATAGCCGTGCACCGGGATCCAGATCTCGCCGTCCGACCCGAGCAGGATCGTCCGCACCCCGCCGAAGGGCGCGTTGCGGAACACCGTCGGCACCGAATTGACCATCTCGACGCCGCCCTCGGTGGCGCAGATGTCGGCGGCGAGATCGGTGTGCTCGGCCGCGACGCGCTCGGTCAGGCCGTCGAGCGTCATGTGCAGCGAATAGGGCACGTCGCGCAGGATCTTCTTGCCGCCGAGCGCGATGCCCGCGGCACGCTTGAGGTTCTTCAGCCCGCCCTTGCGCGCGATCTTGCCGACGAGCGACACGCCCTCCTCGAAGGTCGTCCCCTGCTTCTCGAAGCCGCTGTTGTAGTAGGGATCGAAGCCATAGCATTCGGACGCGATGCCCAGCCGCGCGATCCGGACCTGGGCGGCGAGCATCGCCGACAGCGTGTCGAACTTGTACGACAGATAGCCGGTGTGCTGCGGCGCCGTGACGAGGCGCAGCGCGGCCATCGCCTTGAAGCCCATCGCGCCGTTGTCGGCGGTGAACAGGCCGGTCAGGTCGGGGCCGAAATGGCGCCAGAACGGATTACCGGCCTGGTGACCCCATGAGCCGGTCGTGATGATCGAGCCGTCGGCGAGCACCACCTTCAGGCCGAGCACCGAATCGGCCGCGGTGCCGCCGACGCCCGAGCCGTGGAACAGGCTGTTCTGCGACAGCGCGCCGCCGACGGTGGCATAGGCGCCCGACAACGGTCCCCAGTACGGCGTGCGCACACCCCGCGGCGCGAGCGCCTCGTAGAGGTTCTTCCACGTGCAGCCGCATTCGACGACGACGTACATGTCGTCGGTGTTGATCTCGACGATCCGGTCGAGCCGCCGCATGTCGACGAGCACCGTGTCGGGCTGCGACGGCGTATAGCCGCTGGTGTACGACATGCCGCCGCCGCGGGCGACGACCGCATGGCCGGCGCGGGTCGAGATCTCGACCGTGCGGCTCAGCTCCTCGATCGTCGCCGGCCGGACGACCGCGGCGGCGGTCTCGTTCGCGCGCCAGCTGAGATCGGTCGAATAGAAGCCGCGGTCGCCTTCGCTCAGCAGCACGTGCTCGCCGCCGACGGCCTGCTGGAAGCGCTGGACCAGATCGTCACTCAGGCCATCGGGCACCATGGCATCGATCACGGCTGTTCTCCTATTATCTTCAGATATCGTATGCATTTTTGAACCGAGCGCAAGTCCGGTTTTGCCGCACCCGTCTCGCCTTGGCGGCACCGCCGGAATCAACTAGGTGGCCGCGATGAGCATTGTCCTGAGCCCCCCGGAAACGACCGACGAAACCGCCTCCGCATCGATGGTCACCTTCGTCGTCGACGCGATCGTCGACGGCGTGATGAAGGGGCGATACGCGCCCGGACAACGACTTATCGCCGCCGATCTGGCGGAGGAATACGGCGTCAGCCGCGCGCCGGTCCGCGAGGCGCTGCACATGCTGGCCGGCGAAAGCGTCGTCCAGCTGATCGCCAACCGCGGCGCGCGGATCCGCAAGCTCGGCGTCCAGGAGCTGATCGACTTCCTCGAATTCACCGAATCGATCTGCGTGCTCGGCGTGCGCCTCGCCACCGGTTGCGCGCGCGAAGAGAAGAACAAGCTGCTGCTCGACAAGGCCTTCGAGGAGATCGAGCTGACATGGGAACGCCGCAGCGACCGCGACTTCGTGATGGCGCTATACCAGTATCACAACGTCCTGAACGAGATTTCCGGAAACGTCTTCGTCGAGTTCTTCTACAAACGTCCGTACATACGTTTCTATACTTCGCTCCTGTCGGAGCTGGTTCCCGGCATCAACTGGGATCAATACATACATAATTACAGGCTCATCCATGAGATGATCCTGTCCGGCGATGCCCATACCTCGGTAACGGTCTTCGTCGCCCATATCCGCTGGGTGCTGCGCAACATGCACGACAAGCGGGCCGACTAGGGTCGACCGCTTGCGGGTCAGTCGCGCCTCGGCGTGAAGACGTCGAGGTTCAGCACCGGCGTATCGCCGACGACTTCGCCCCAGTGGCTGGTATCCGGCGGGACGACGAGCAGGCTGCCGGCGCGCAGCCGCGTCGCCACGCCGTCGATGTAGAAGTCGATCTCGCCGGCGAGGATATAGGCGATCTGTTCGTGCGGATGGCTGTGCGGGCGCGGCTCGTGCCCGGGCATAAGCCGCGTGAGCTGGAGCGTCGCCCCCTCGCCCGAAAACAGCTTGCGCTCGACCCCGGCGCGGACCTGCTCCCACGGCCGATCGTCCCAATTGACACAGACCGGCGTCATCATGGTCGCTCCCCGTTCAAGCCGCGACCAGCCCGAAGCCGCCGCCGCCGGGCGTCTCGAGCAGCACCGTGTCGCCCGCGTCCATCGTCATCTTCTTCGATTCGGACACGGGCCGGCCGTTGACCAGAAAGCGGCCGCAGGCGCCGGGTTCGCCGCCGTCGAGCCCGTCGGGTCCGCGGTCGAGCCGGCTCGGAACCGCGTTGAGCAGCCACGGCCGGCCGGTGCGCATGTGGAAGCCGACGATCTGTCCGTCGCCGCCAGCCATGCGCCCCCTGCCGCCCGAACCGATGCGCAGTTCGCGGCGATCGAACACGATCGGCATCGCCGCCTCGAGGATCTCCACCGAGACCGCCGCGACTCCGGTCGGGTAGCAGGTCGCGCTCGGCCCCGGCTTGCCCGCGCGCGCGCCCATGCCGCCCGAATAGTTGAACATCGACGAGGTGAACGCCTCGCCGTTGTCGCGGGTGCCCTGGCACTGGACCGTCCACACCGCACCCGAGCCTTCGGCCAGCACCCGATCGGGGATGATCTGGTGAAGCGCCTTCAGGATCGGCATGGGCACGAACATGCCGACGACGTGGCGCGCGTTGAGGGGGGACGGGTAGCGGGCGTTGACGATGCAGCCTTCCGGCGCCTTGACCTTGATCGGCGTCAGCGAGCCGTAGTTGTTGGGTTGTTCGGGATTGAGCGAGCTGCGGATCGCGAAGGTCGCATAGGCGTGGGTGTAGTTCATCACCACGTTGATGCCCATCGGGCTGGCGGGCGAGCTGCCGGCGAAGTCGATCGTGACCTCGCCGGCGACATTGTCGATCGTCACCGCCGCCTTGAGGTCGATGACCGCGCCGCCGGGCACGTCGAACCGGCTCGCACCGTGCCAGGTGCCCGCCGGCAGGGCGCGGATGGCGCGGCGGGTCGCCTCCTCGGACCGGCCGATGATCTCGTCGGCGAGTTGCTGGAGGTCGTCCAGTCCCTGGCGCTCGCAGAAGGCGACCAGCCGCTCCCCGCCGGACCGCCCGCTCGAGACCTGCGCCGCCAGATCGCCGAGGACGTGGTCGGGCGTGCGGACGTTGGTCCTGATGATGTCGTGCAGCAGCGCATTGGGGCGACCTGCCTCGTACAGCTTGGCCGGCGGGATCCAGAGCCCTTCCTCGTGCACGTCGCGTGCGCCCGCGCCGATGCCGTAGCCGCCGATGTCGGTATGGTGGATCGTCGAGCCGATATAGGCGATCAGCTTCGGCCCGCGGAAGATCGGGCAGAGTATGGTGATATCGAAGAAATGGCCGGCCGAGAGCCATGGATCGTTGGTGATGATGACGTCGCCGGGCACGAGATCGCCCGAGAAGCGCTGCGCGAGCGTCAGGCCGGCCGCCGACAGCGAGTTGATATGGCCAGGCGTGCCGGTGTTCGCCTGCGCCAGCATCAAGCCGCGGGCGTCGAACAGGCCCGACGCGAGGTCGCCCGCTTTCCGGACGACCGGCGAAAAGGCGATCCGCTGGAGCGCCTTCGCCTGCTCGCTGACGATGCCGATCAGGTTCGACCAGAGGATCTCGAGCTCGATGCCGTCCATGGTCAGCCCTCCCTCGTGGCGATCACGCAGCCGATCGCGTCGACGCGCGCGATCCATCCGGGCGGCAGGACGATCGTCGTCTCGCGCTCCTCGATGATGACGGGCCCGACGACGCGCTGGCCGATGCCGAGCGCGCGACGATCGAAGACGGGCACGGCGTCGGCGTCGGGCCACAGGCCGACGGGG
>CAXUEV010000055.1:0-8691 GCA_964250105.1 uncultured Sphingomonadaceae bacterium | reverse complement strand
CTGCATCGCCGCTGCACTCAGCTTCTGGCTCAAATGAGCCCACACCCTAGAACGCTTGATCGAGGCTTGGACGCGGGATTGCATCAAGGGCGGCGGGTGGGATGGCGTGTTGAGCCAGGACCAACTCACTCGGTCCAATCAATGAGCCCGCTGTTTGCCGACGACGGGGCCGATCGTTAGCCCCGGCTCCCTAAGCGCAGCCCCGTCTTTGACCGGATAACGCCTATTCAAGCGATGACCACGGACGGCATCCCGCGCATGATCGAGACACGGCAGCAGATCGAAAAACTGCGCGACGGCCTCTGACGAAGGCACCGTGGACAGATTGCCGCTGATTCGGACAGGGTTGGAACCCGCCGGTTTACAAACCGCCCCCGCCGAGGCAACGGACATCGAAGCTAAGTCATCAGCGGCCTGAACGGGGAGCAGGTCACGATCCCACATTACACAATGGGACTAATCACCCTCATGCGGCAGGCGCGCGCTCAATTGGGCTCCGAGCTGAGGCCGGTTCCCTCCGTTTACGAACAGTCGTTACATGGCAGTCGGTAAGCTGCTAAGCCGGAAACCGATGCACCGCCTGCGCGCCCTGTTCCTATGTCTCGTGCTTATGTCGCTTGGGCTGGGCTCGGTCGCGCACGCGACCGAAGCGGTGACGTGCGCCGATGCGACAGCGACAAGTTCGCTCGACCATATTGATGGTGATGCGGACCAAGTTCCGGCAGATGCCGGCAAGGCATATCCGCATCATCACACCAATTGCCACGGCCACCATGTCGGCGTGCCGATCGAAGCCGGATTCGTAGCGTCCATGAGTGGACTGCGCATGACGCCTTCGGCGTTGAGCAACGACCCGCGGGCATCGGTGCCCTCGGACCCATCCTTGCGACCTCCCCAAGCCTGACCAGCGCCTAACCCGCAGAGCATCCTCTGCGGAACCCGAGGTCAGGAGTCGTCCCCATGTCCCGTTTTATCGCGGCCTTATCGGCCGTGGCATCGTGCGCGTCGGCTGCGCACGCGCAATCATCCGAGCCAATATCGGCCAGCCCTCCGCTCGCGCTCGAGCGTGCGCTGGCGCTTGCCCGTGCAGCCGCGCCGACCCTCGAAGCCGCAACAGCCGGAGTGCGGGCGGGCGAGGCCGGACGCACGGTCGCCGGCTATCGGCCTAACCCCTCGATCAGTGTCGAAACCGAGAATATCGCCGGCCGTGGCCAGTATCGCGGCCTTCGCAGCGCGGAGACAACGGCCGGCTTGGCGCTGCCGATCGAGTTAGGAGGCAAGCGTTCCGCACGGATCGCGGTTGCCGATGCGATCGACAGCCGGGCACGAGTCGGGGCCGCCCTTGCCGAGGCAGATCTACGGCTCGCCGTCACCCAACTCTACATTCAGGCTACAGCCGCTGAGCGCCGCCTTGTCACTGCGCGCGAGCAGGCCGGCATTGCCCGCGAGGCTTTGCGCGCAGCCAGCGTCCGGGTGCAGGCCGGCCGCGTGTCACCGCTCGAACAGCAGCGCGCCGATGTGCTGCGCATCAACGCGGAGACGGCTGTGGAGCGCGCGCAGCGGCTCGCAGACGTAGCACGGAACAATCTCGCGCGTCGGATCGGCCAGCCCATTATCGGATCGCTGGACCTTGCCTGGTATAGCCACATCGAGGGGTACGGCCCGCCACTGCCGATCGAGCCCGCCGGGACGCTCGCGCTCGCGGCGGCACGCGCCGATGCGGCGACGGCCGAAGCGCAGGTACAGCTCGCCCGCTCGCAGCGCGTTCCGGACGTGACGTTGAGCGCCAGCGCACGCCGGCTCGAGGCGACGAACGACGTGGCCGCCGTGTTCGGCGTGTCGATCCCGTTTCCCGTCTTCAACAACCGCCGCGCGGCCGTCGCCCAAGCTCGCGCGCAGAGCGATCAGGCGCAGGCACTACGCCGCGCGGCCGAACTGGACACCGCCCAGGACATCGCGACCGCACAGGCCGATATGGCCAATGCCGCCACGTCGGCCCGAAATGCGAGCGGACCGGTGCTGGCCTCGGCGACCGAAGCCGCCCGCATCGCGCGGATCGGCTACCGGGAAGGCAAGTTCGGCCAGCTCGATCTGCTCGATGCCGAGCGCATTTTGTCCGAGACGCGCACCGCGGCGATTGATGCGCTCGCCGCCTATCACGACGCCAAAGCGCGCTTGGAACGACTCGTCGCCGCAGCGCCCTCGCTTGAGGAAACCGATCGATGAGGATGGCGATCATGAGGGCGCTGAGGCCAGTGACCGTGGCAATTGCCCTCGCCGGATGTGGCGGGGGCAGCGGCGAGGCCGGTGAAAAGGCAGGTGCCGAAAAGTCGGAAGCGGCCGAAGGCGGCAAGGCCAAGGAAGGGCCCAAGGATGTTGCCACGCTCTCCGCGCAGCAGATCGCCGACGGCGGCATCGAGGTGACGCGGCCGACCGTGGGCGGGGTCGCCGGAGCGATCGAGCTTTCGGCGACAATCGAAGGCGATCCCCAAAGCGTGCAGGTGGTGTCCGCGTCGGTAGGCGGCCGGCTCGTCTCCTTAACCCGTAATCTCGGCGAGTCGGTCGGCCGAGGCGACCCGCTTGCGATCATCGAGAGCCGCGAAGCGGCATCGCTCAAGGCGGAGGTCGAAGCGACCGGCGCACGTGCCGCTCTCGCGCAATCGAACCTGCGCCGCGAACAGCGGCTGTTCGCCGAGCGTGTGTCGCCGGAACAGGATCTCGTCGCCGCGCGAACCGCCGCAGCAGAGGCCGGCATCGCTCTACGGCTGGCGCGTCAGCGACTGTCCGCGACGGGCAGCGGGGGCGGCGCGCTCAACCGGATCGCGGTGCGCTCGCCGACTGCCGGCCAAATCATCGCGCGGTCGGCGACGCTCGGGCAGGCGGTTGCGGCCGATGCCGAGCTGTTTCGGGTTGCCAACCTGTCCAAGGTCACCGTCGCAACATCGCTGGTGCCTGCCGATGCAGGCCGCGTGAAGCCAGGCGCGCGCGTCGAGGTGACGGCCGCAGGCCGTCGTCAGGAAGGACGTGTCACCTTCGTCTCGCCGGTTCTGGACGAGACGACCCGGCTCGTGCCTCTGATCGTCGCCCTCGACAACGGCGGCGGTACGTGGCGGGTGGGCGAGACGGTCAACGTGTCGATCCTATTGCCTGCGAGCGGAGATCGTAGCATCGCCGTGCCATCGGCCGCGGTGCAGATGATCGACGACAAGTCGTTCGTCTTTGTCCGGACGCCGACCGGCTTCCGCGCGTCGCCGGTAACGCTCGGCCGTACCAATGGCGGTCAGGTCACCGTCAAGTCCGGGCTGACCGGCTCGGAGCGGATCGCCTCCACCAACAGCTTCACGCTCAAGGCCGAACTCGGCAAGGGCGCGGGCGGGGACGAGGACTGAGCCATGATCGGTCGTATCGTCACCCTCTCCGTCGAGAAGCGCTGGCTCGTCCTGCTGCTGACAGTCGCCGCGGCCCTGCTTGGGATCGGCGCGCTGCGTCAGCTTCCGATCGATGCCGTGCCCGACATCACCAACAACCAGGTGCAGATCAACGTCGTCGCCCCTGCCCTCTCCCCCGATCAGATCGAGAAGCAGGTCGCGTTCACGGTCGAGACCGCGCTCGCCGGCATTCCCGGCCTCGAATATACCCGGTCGCTCAGCCGGAACGGCTTCGCCCAGGTCACGGCCGTCTTTACCGAGAAGACCGACATCTACTTTGCACGGGCGCAGGTCGCGGAGCGGTTGCGGACCGCCGAGGAAGACCTGCCCGAGGGTGTGAACCCCGAGATGGGCCCGATAGCGACCGGGCTCGGCGACATCTTCATGTGGACGGTTGAATACCGCGAGCTGGATCAGGTCCGTCACCGCAACGGCGAACCCGGCCTGCAGCGCGACGGAAGCTACATCACGCCGGAAGGCGATCACCTCGTCAGCGATGCCGACAAGGCGACCTATCTGCGCACGGTCCAGGACTGGATCGTCACGCCGCAGCTCAAGAACACGGCTGGCCTTGCCGGCGTCGATTCCCTGGGCGGCTACACGAAGGAATATCTCGTCGTGCCCGATGTGCAGCGGATGGCGGCGATGCGCCTGACGCTTCCGGACCTCACGACGGCGCTGACACGCAACAACACCAGCATCGGCGCCGGTGTCGTCAACCGCAACGGCGAAGGGCTCGCCGTTCGGTCCGACGGGCGCGTGCGCAATGCCGACGAGCTGGCCCGAACCGTGATCGCCACACGCGAGGGTGTGCCGATCGTGCTCAACCAGATCGCGACAGTGCAGACAGGTCAGGCACTGCGCATGGGCTCCGCATCCGAGAACGGCCATGAGGTGGTCGTCGGAACTGCGGTCATGCGGATCGGCGAGAACAGCCGCACCGTCTCGACAGGCGTGGCCACACGGCTGGAACAGATCGGCCGCTCATTGCCGGTCGACGTGGTCGTGAAGCCGGTGATGAACCGGACCGAGCTGGTGAACTCCACCATCTCGACGGTCGCGCGCAATCTCGCCGAGGGCGCGGTGCTGGTCATCGTCGTCCTGTTCGCCCTGCTCGGCAATTTCCGGGCGGCGGTGATCGCGGCTTGCGTGATCCCGATCACGATGCTGCTCACCAGCATCGGCATGTTGCAAGCCGGAGTCTCCGCCAATCTAATGAGCCTCGGCGCGCTCGACTTCGGCCTGATCGTGGATGGCGCGGTCATTATCGTCGAGAATGCATTGCGACGGCTTGCCGAGGCGCAGCATGGCCGTGACGGCGTGCTGACGCTGGAACAGCGGCTCGGACTGGTTGCAGCGTCCGCCCGCGAGATGATCCGCCCCTCCGTGTACGGACAGGCGATCATCATCCTCGTCTATGCCCCTCTCCTCACCTTTACCGGTGTCGAGGGCAAGATGTTCGAGCCGATGGCGCTTACCGTCATCATCGCCCTCGGGTTCGCGTTCATCCTGTCTGTGACCTTCGTCCCGGCGGCCATCGCCATCTGGCTAAGCAGGCGGGTGGAGGAGAAGGAGAGCCGGGCCGTGACGTTCCTCCGGCGGCGCTATGAGCCGGGGCTCGATGCGGCGATGCGCCGCCCGATCCTCACCATCGGCGTCGCTGTCGGCGCGTTGGCGCTTGGCGGCGTCGCCTCCACCACCCTGGGGCAGGAGTTCCTGCCCCAGCTCGACGAAGGCAACATCCTCGTTCAGGCGGTCCGCATCCCGGGCACGTCGGTCGATCAGAGCCAGGCGATGCAGTTCCAGGTGGAAAAGGCGCTCGCCAAGGCACCGGAGGTCGGTTTTACCTTCTCGCGAACCGGCACGTCCGAGATCGCGTCGGACCCCATGCCGCCCAACGCGACCGACACGTTCGTCATTCTCAAACCGAAGAAGGAGTGGCCGGACCCCGGTTTGCCCAAGGAGGAGCTGATCGACCAGCTCGAAAAACGTCTCTCTACCCTCCCCGGCAACGCCTACGAGATCACCCAGCCGATCCAAATGCGGTTCAACGAACTGATCGCAGGCGTGCGCGGCGACATCGCCATCAAGGTGTTCGGCGACGACTTCGGCGAGATGAATGCGACTGCCGACCGTATCGCGAACATCCTTCGCAAGACGCGCGGCGCGGCAGACGTGCGCGTCGAGCAGACCGAAGGGTTGCCGATGCTCGACATATGGCCGAACCGAACCGCCATGGCGCGGGTCGGGGTGACGTCGGGCGACGTTCAGGACACCGTTGCCGCGGCGATCGGCGGCCGACGGGCGGGCGTGATCTTCGAAGGAGATCGCCGCTTCCCTGTCGTGATCCGAATGGCGGAGAGCGCGCGATCGGACCTGACGGCTGTTGCGCAGGTGCCGGTGCCGACCGCCAGTGGCGGCTTCGTGCCGCTATCTACCGTAGCGGATATCGCCGTGGTCGATGGCCCCAACCAGATCAGTCGCGAGAATGGCAAGCGGCGCGTCGTGGTGCAGGCGAACGTCCGCGACCGGGATGTGGCGGGGGTCGTTGCCGACGCCCGTGCGGCAATCGACAAGCAGGTGAAGCTTCCGGCAGGCACCTACCTCGAATGGGGTGGCCAGTTCGAGAATCTGGCTTCGGCTCGCGACCGTCTCGCGATCGTCGTGCCGATCTGCTTCATGGTCATCATGCTGCTGCTCTACGGTGCGCTCGGCTCTATTAGAGATGCGCTGATCGTGTTCACTGGCGTTCCCCTGGCATTGGTGGGAGGGGTATCGGCGCTCGTGCTGCGCGGCATGCCGTTTTCCATTTCCGCGGCTGTGGGCTTCATCGCGCTGTCCGGCATCGCGGTCCTCAATGGACTGGTCATGGTATCGTCCATTCACGACCTGATGCGAGCTGGCGTGGATAGAGCTGTGGCTGCAAGCCAAGGAGCGCTTGCCAGGCTCAGGCCGGTCGCGATGACGGCACTCGTGGCGTCGCTCGGCTTCGTGCCGATGGCGCTTGGGCACGGTGCGGGCGCCGAGGTGCAGAAGCCCCTGGCGACCGTCGTTATCGGCGGTTTGGTATCGGCAACGCTGCTCACCTTGTTCGTGCTGCCGACCCTTTACGCTCGCTTCGGTCGACGTGCGCTGCCTGCACTACCGGATGGGCTCGTCGAGCTTCCGCCCCCTCCGGCATTGACCCACTGAAGACGAACAGTCGCTGCCCTGTCGTTCCGAACGCGCCTTCGTCTCCGGCGATCGACCGTCTGCGGGAAAGCAGCGTATGCCACATTATGCCCGCCTGGGCTGATAGCCTGTATAAGCAGGTGAGATATTTTGTTAAACAGGGGCATCTGATCGGTTTGGTCGGAGCGGCTATGATACGATACTTGTTCCGGTTTTCGGATTAGGCTTGGGTAACGATCGAACCGCATCTTCCTCATGGCAGGCCGGGCAAGCTGAGGGTCGATGACCGGACGGTCCGACATCGATGCCGCCACCGCGGCGCTGAGCATAAAAATTCCGGGCACAACTCACCAGCTTTCCACCACGCCGGAACATGCGAACGCCGAGAAAGCAGCCTGGGTCATTGATCGCAGTGGTGCCCGGGGGCGGAATCGAACCACCGACACGGGGATTTTCAATCCCCTGCTCTACCCCTGAGCTACCCGGGCGCGCTCGTGCGGACGTAGCTGCGCGCGAGCGGCGGATTTAGGCTCAGGTCTCGTCGTTGTCCAGCGTGTTGTCGACTGGTTCGCCGGGAACGGCGTAGCCTTCGCCGAGCCAATTGAGCAGGTCGCGATCCTTGCAGCCGGCCGAGCAGAATGGGGCGTAATGTGCCGCTTGCGGCTTGCCGCAGAAGACGCAGCGGGGCTCAGGCGCGGCTGGTGACATGGCCGGCGGAAATAGTCAGGCGCGCCTCCGCGTGCAAGGTAACCGCGACACCCAGGCGACGCCCGAGTTCGGCGGTCAGCGCGGGGCGGTCAGTGAGCCAGGCGATCACCGCCGGTGCCGCGGTCAGCGCGCGCGCACCGATGCCCGAACTCCGCTCGGCCTGGCGCAGCAGGCGCAGCGCCGCCGTCGCCGCCGGATCGGCGCGCAGCCGCTCGGTCAGCGACGGGCGGTGGCGCGGGCGGACGATCTGGACGAAGCCGAAACCGCTGACCGCGGTGCGCTCGAACGGCGGCGGCAGCGTGGCGTCGAGCGCGGCACCGATCCGCGTCCGCGCCGCCTTGTCGGCGACGGTCGGAAAGTCGATGCCGATCGAGCCGGCGAGATCGAAGCGGCGGATCGCGCCGGCCGCGGCGTGCGCCGCCGCCAGCGCCAGCTCGACCGGGGGCAGGGTGCCGTCGACGTCGATCACCGTCATCGCCGGCGTCGGGCTGATCGTCAGCGCGCCGCCGGGAAAGACGAGATGGCCGCCGAGCGCGGTTTCGATCAGCTCGCTCCAGCCGGCGTCCTCGAGCCGGTCGCGGCCGTGCGCGGTCACGGTGGACAGCGACAGGCCGCGGTGGCGCAGGCGCTCGGCGAGCGTCGGGCCGGGGCCGACCGGGCGCGTCGTCGTCACCGCCTTCGCCAGCTTGGTCCGGCCCGCCTCGACCAGCGCCTCGCGGACGATCTCGACGCGGAGCGCGATCCCCTCGGTCAGGTGGCGCGGTAGCGGTTCGAGCAGCGCCTCGTCGCCGCCGATGCCGACGATGCCGCGGACGCCAGCGGCGAGGATCGTCGTCAGCCGCACCTCGCGGATCTCGCCGCAGCGCCACGCGTCGGCGCGCTCGATGTGCGCCTCGACGATGCCGCCATCGGCATCGAGCACGACGGCGCGGGTCTCGCCGATGCCGTCCTCGATCAGCGCCTCAGGCGACATCGATCCCGGCCCAGCGGAGCAACGCCCGCGTCTCGAACAGCGGCAGGCCGACGACGCCCGACCAGGACCCGGCAAGGTCGGCGACGAGTCCGGCAGCGCTGCCCTGAATGGCGTAGCCGCCCGCCTTGCCGCGCCATTCGCCACCGGCGAGGTAGCGGGCGATCTCGTCCGGCGACAGCCGCTTGAAGCGGACCATCGTCGTCGACAGGCGGTGTCGCGCCGCCCCGGCGGCGTCGATCACGGTCACGCCGGTCAGCACGCGGTGGCGGCGACCCGACAGCAATTCGAGGCATCGCCGTGCAGCATCCTCGGTGTCGGTCTTGGGCAAGATGCGCCGTCCGGCCGCGACGACGGTGTCGGCAGCGAGGACCACTGCACCAGGGTGGCGCGCGGCGACGACCGCCGCCTTCG
>CAXUEV010000054.1:0-8805 GCA_964250105.1 uncultured Sphingomonadaceae bacterium | reverse complement strand
GACGCCGTCCGACCCGACGCCCGGCGCCGCGATGTCGCGCGCGGCATAGACGCCGGTCGCGATCAGCACCGCGTCGTGGCGCGCGCGCAGCTCGTCGAGGCTCGCGTCGCGGCCGACCGCGAAGCCCGCGTGGAACACGATCCCCGCCGCGCGCAGCCGCTCGACCCGGCGCAGGACGACCTCCTTCTCGAGCTTGAACCCGGGGATGCCGTAGGTCAGCAGTCCGCCGGCGCGGTCGTGACGGTCGTAGACATGGACGTCGTAGCCCTTGATCCGCAGCATCTCGGCCGCCGTCAGCCCGGCGGGGCCGGCGCCGACGATGCCGACCGACTGGCTGCTGCGGTCCGCGACGATGCGCACCGGCCGCACCCAGCCCCGCTCCCACGCGGTGTCGTTGATGAACTTCTCGACGCTGCCGATGGTGACCGAGCCGAAGTCCTTCTCGATCACGCAATTGCCCTCGCACAGCCGGTCCTGCGGGCAGATGCGGCCGCAGATCTCGGGCATCGACGAGGTCGCGCTCGACGCTTCGTACGCCTCCTCGAGCCGGCCCTCCGCGGTCAGCCGCAGCCAGTCGGGGATGTTGTTGTGCAACGGGCAATGCACCTGGCAGAACGGCACGCCGCACTGCGAGCAACGCGACGCCTGCTCCTCGGCCTTGGCGAGGATATACGGCCGGGCGATCTCGAGAAAGTCGTCGGCGCGTTCGTCGGGCGCGCGCTTCGGCGGAAAGGCCTGGGCGGTGCCGGTAAAGCGCAGCATCGTCGTGTCGGCCATCGTCGCGCTCCCTTCGCGCGATCATTAACAAAAGTCGTGGTCCGAGTCACGCACGTTCTGTGAAGTAGGACAGCTTTGCTGTCTTAAAAAGTGCACCGAGTATTTGGCGAGGACGAATGACAGGGCAGAGCGTAGATATTAGTACCACTTCTGTATTGATCGTACTTAACGCGTTGTTTATAGTCGCCTCACACCGCTTGCAGCCAGATCAGAGCGATCGTACCGGCGACGATACGATACCAGGCGAACGGTCCGAAGCCGTAGCGGCCGATGATCTTGACGAACCCGCGGACGACGACGAGCGCGACGGCGAAGGCGACGACGAAGCCGATCGCGATCTCCTGAAGCTGGGCCGCGTCGAGCAGCGCGCGGTTCTTGACGAGTTCGAGCGTCGTCGCGCCGAGCATCGTCGGGATGGCGAGGAAGAAGCTGAATTCGGCCGCCGTGCGCCGCTCGACGCCGAGCGCGAGCGCCCCCATGATCGTCGCGCCCGAGCGGCTGACCCCGGGTATCATCGCCACGCACTGGAGGAAGCCGACGCCGAGCGCGGTGCGGCTTGGCATGTCGGCGACGCTGTAGACCTTGACCCGCTTGGCGACGCGCTCGATCAGCAGGATGGCGATGCCGCCGGCGACCAGCGCCCAGGCGACGACCTCGGCGTTGCCGAGCAGCGCCTCGACCTGGTTGTGGACGGCGAGGCCGACGACGACCGCGGGCACGAACGCGAGCAGGACGTTGCGGGTGAAGCGCAGCGCCTCCGGATCGCGCCGCAGCAGCCCGGCGACGACCGTCGTCAGCGTCTGCCGGTAGAGGACGACGATGGCGAGGATCGCTCCGAACTGGATGACGATGTTGAACAGCGCCCAGCTTTCGGGATCGAAGCCGAGCAACCTCGAGGCGAGGATCAGGTGCCCGGTCGACGACACCGGCAGGAATTCGGTGACGCCCTCGACGATGCCGAGGATGATGATGTCGGCGAGCGAATGTCCGGTGCTCATGCCGCGGCCTCGGGCTCGCGGTGGAAGCGGCCGCCGGTGCGGTAGCGTTCGAGATAGGCCGGCGCGACCGCCTCGAGCGGGGCGGGGTCGATGCCGAACGCGGCGAGGCCGGGCGGGGCGGCGACATTGTCCGACTGGAGCATGGCGAACTGGCCCGACGTCATCGGCACGAACGGCAGCACGTCGCCGGCGCGGCCCATCGCCCGGGCGACGGCGTCGGGCACCTCGACCATCGCCTTGGTCGAGCGGATCTCGCGCAGGATCCACGCGATCAGCGAACGGAACTGGTACACTTTCGGCCCGCCGAGCTCGAACGTCTTTCCACCGAATTTAACCGGATCGGCCAATGCCGCGACGATCGCCCGCGCCACGTCGACCACGAACACCGGCTGAAACCGCACCCCCCCCGCAATCACCGGCACGAGCGGCAGCGGCGACTTGGCGAGCGCGGCGAAACGGTTGATGAACTGGTCCTCGGGGCCGAACACCAGCGATGGCCGGACGATCGTCGCATGGGGCAGGGCCGCGGTCACCGCCGCCTCTCCTGCGGCCTTGGTCCGCGCATATTCGGCGGGGGACGTCGCGTCGGCACCGATCGCCGAGACCTGGACGAAGCGCGACACTGCCGCCGCTGCGGCGGCGCGGGCGACATTGCCGGCGCCCTCGGCCTGGACGCGAGCGAACTTCTGCCCCGAGCGTTCGTCGAGGATGCCGACGAGATTGACCCCGCCGTCGGCGCCGCGAAAGGCGGCCGTGAGGCTGCGCGGGTCGCCGACATCGCCGGCGACAATCTGGATCTGCCCGAGCGCACCCAGCGGCTTGAGGAACATCGCCTTTTCCGGCGTCCGCGTGACGATCCGCAGCCGCGTGCCGGTCCGCGCCAGCTCCTGGACGAGATAGCGGCCGACGAAGCCCGACCCGCCGACGATGACGACCAGCCGGTCGCCGCTCAGCCCATCCATCCCGGCTACCCCGACTATAAGGCGATTGCTCGCGCCGGGTCATGGCGCATCGCCGCTTGGTTGACAACAGAGGTGCCGCTCTCTACCCCGCCGCTCGCGCAACCTGCCCAGGTGGCGGAATTGGTAGACGCGCCAGCTTCAGGTGCTGGTATTGGCAACGATGTGAAGGTTCGAGTCCTTTCCTGGGCACCACGAGGCAGTCGGCGAAAGCTGGCGCTTGACCCGCAAACCCCGGCTCGGTAACAGGCTCGCTTCACGGCGACGGACCTGTGTCCGACGCCTGTCGGCGTAGGCCGGCCGACGATTTCGAGGACGATAATGGCGAACACTCCCCAGGCCGAGAAGCGGATCCGCCGCAACGACCGCCGCGCCGACATCAACAAGGCGCGCGTCAGCCGCATCCGCACCTTCGTCAAGAAGGTCGAATCGGCGATCGATACCGGCACGGCCGACACCGCCCGGGCGGCGCTGCTCGCGGCCCAGCCCGAGTTGATGCGCGGCGTCGCCAAGGGCGTGCTCCACAAGAATACCGTCGCCCGGAAGATCTCGCGGCTGGCGAAGCGGGTCAAAGCGCTCGGCTGAGCCTTGCGCCGGCTCGTCCGGTAACGTGACAAAGGGGTCGCCCGAGTCGGGCGGCCCCTTTTCATTTCCGGCCAGTCGGTTGCGCGCGCCGGCTGCCGCCGGCCGTCATCGAGGCGTCATCGTTCGGTCATGCAAAAACAGCCGTTTGGCCATGGCCAAGCCTTTTTGGCGGCTTTCCGTGTCAACGGATTTATTTGGATTTGGGCCAAGTTTCGGGCCTTGATCGGGCCTCGTGGCGGTGGTTAGTGCTGGTCAGCGGCGACACCGCCGGTGGGGATGACCTCCGAAAATCAGCGACCGATTCGACGGACGCGGGGAAGATGGGCAGCCATTTTCCTCGGAGGTAGAGGCATGTCCGGCAGGGACGATCGCGCGGCTCCAGGGCCGCTGCGAGTGGATAGGATACGCGGACGAGTTGATGGCGACGAACCGATCCTATCCCGCGTGCTACGACGACGCCGAGACCGCGATCGACGGCGAGGCCAGCTTCGGCCGGTCGACGATCGAGGCCGCCGGTGACGCGTACGACGGGCACGCTGGCGACCTGCCGGCGGGCGTAGCGATCGATCCGGCGATCGTCGCGGCGTGGGAGGCGATCCGCGCCGCGCTGCGCGCCGAGTGCGGCGCGCGCTCGTTCGACAATTGGCTGACGCCGGTCGTGCTCGCCGGGATCGACGGCGACACGGTGCGGCTGGCGCTGCCGACGCACTTCCTCGCCGACTGGGTGGCGAACCACTTCCTCGACCGGCTGCGGACATTGTGGTCGGCGTTCCGGCCCGAGCTGCGGCACGTCGTCCTGACCGTGGTGCCGGTGATCAAGCTCGCCGAGCCCGCCGCCGCGCCGGCGCTGCCGACGGCCCCTGCGGCAGCCGCCGAAGGCATCGGTCTGCCGCTCGAGCCGCGCTACAGCTTCGACAGCTTCGTCGTCGGCAAGTCGAACGAGCTTGCCTACAACGCCGCCAAGACGCTCGCCGAGGGCGGTCCGATCAGCTTCAACCCGCTGTTCCTCCACGGCACCACGGGACTCGGCAAGACGCATCTGATGCACGCGATCGGCGGCGAGCTCCGCGCGCGCGAACCGCACGCCAAGGTCGCGTACATGTCGGCCGAGAAGTTCATGGTCGAGTTCCTCGCCGCGCTGCGCGCCAAGGACACGTTCACCTTCAAGCAGCGCCTGCGCTCGGTCGACCTGCTGATGATCGACGACGTCCAGTTCATCGCCGGCAAGGAGTCGACGCAGGAGGAGTTCTTCCACACGATGAACGAGATCATCAGCGCCGGGAAGCGGCTGGTGATCACCTCCGACCGCAGCCCGCAGAACCTCGAGGGCATCCAGGACCGCATCCTGTCGCGCATGGCGTGGGGGCTTGTCGCCGACATCAACGCCGCCGACTACGAGCTGCGGCTGAACATCCTCCATGCCAAGGTCGCCGGGCTGACCGAGCAGCTCGGGCCGACGCTGCGCGTGCCGGGCGAGGTCATCGAGTTCCTCGCGCGCAAGATCACCTCGAACGTCCGCGAGCTCGAGGGCGCGCTCAACCGGACGATCGCCTATGCCCGGCTGGTCGGGCGGCCGGTGACGATCGAGTTCACCCGCGAGACGCTCGCCGACCTGCTCCGCGCGCACGAGAAGAAGGTGACGATCGACGAGATCCAGCGCCGCGTCGCCGACTATTACCAGCTCAAGCTGGCCGACCTTCTGTCCGCGCGGCGGGCGCGCGAGGTCGCCCGGCCGCGGCAGGTGGCGATGTACCTCGCCAAGCGCCTGACGCCGCGCTCGCTGCCCGAGATCGGCCGCCGCTTCGGCGGGCGCGACCACACGACGGTGATGCACGCGGTCAAGCGCATCGACGAACTCCGCGTCGCCGACCGCGAGCTCGACGCGGATCTCGCCCAGCTGTCGCGCATGCTCGACGGATAGAGGGGGCCAATGCCGCTTCAGCGAAGCTGAACAGCCCCTTCAGCCGGTGAAGCGGACCGAGACGAGGACCGTGCGCGGGTCGGGATAGTTGCGGTAATAGGCACCGATCGACGGGGTATACGACGACGACACCGGTTTGCTGGTGTTGAACAGGTTGCGCCCCGACACGACGATCTGGACGTGCGGGTCGGGCGTCGTCCAGGTGACGGTGCCGTTGACGAAGGTCTGGCCGGGCGACCGGTCCTGCGGCCGGTTGAGCGCCGACGTATAGATGCTCGACTGGTACTGCGCGTCGGCGGCGAAGCGCACGCTACCGGCGGTGCCGAGCGGCAGGTCGTAGGCGCCGCCGCCCGAAAGCGACCAGTGCGGCGCGTTGATCAGGTCGTTGCCGTCGGCGTCGATCCCGGCACCGCCCGCGCCCTTATAGTCGTCGTAGACCGCCTTCAGATAGCCGGCGCCGAGCTGCGCGCTCAGCCGCGAGCTCAGCGTCGCGTTCGCCTCGAGCTCGATGCCCCAGCTATGCGCCTTGCCGGCGTTGCCGCGGCGCGACCCGGCATAGGCGGGGTCGAAGAACGACACCTGCAGGTCCTTGTAGTCGTTGTAGAAGGCAGCGACGTTCGCGCGCAGCGCCTTGTCGAACAGCGTCGCCTTCAGCCCGGTTTCGTAGGTGCCGACCTTCTCCGGCGCGAACGGCAGCGTCGCCAGGTCGAGCCGCGTCGCCCGGTTGTCGAACCCGCCCGACTTGAAGCCGCGCGAATAGCTGGCGTATTGCAGCAGCGTTGGCGTCCATTGCGCCTGCACCGACGCCTTGGGGGTCAGCGCGCGCGAGGTCTTGTCAGCGCCGCCGACGATCGACTGGGCAATCGGCTGGCGCTCGAGGTTGAGCACCTTGTTGTCGAAGTCGAACGTCTTGCGCTCGATCGTCCCGCGCAGGCCGCCGGTCAGGCTGAACACCGGGCCGAAGCGGTATGTCGCCTCGCCGAAGGCGGCATAGGCGTCGGTCTTGGTCGTGTTGTGCGCGCGCAGGCCCGACACCACCGCCGTCGGCGACGTGCCGAGCCGGGTGAAGCCGTCGCGCTCGACGAAGAAATTCTCGTGCAGATAGAAGAGCCCGCCGGTGAACGTCAGCGCGCCGAAGTCGCCGTTGAGCTGGATTTCCTGCGTCACGTATTTGTCGCGGTAATGGATCAGGTTCTTCTGGATCAGCGCCGACTGACCGTCGTTCTCGTAATTGACCGGATCGAGGTCGAAGCCGCCGATCGCGCTGATCGACTTGAGGCCGAGCTCCGGCGACAGCGCGTATTTGATCCGCAGCGATGCCGACTGCCCGTCGAGGTTCTGCAGCGGCTCGACTTCGGAATAAGAGGTGCGCTTGTCGAAGGTGACGCCAGGCTGATTGACCGGGATGTAGCTGCGCGAATCGGACCGGTCGCGGACGACCGCGACCGTCGCCAGCACGTCGAGGTCGGCAGTCCGCGTCCAGCGCAGCTTGCCGCGCAGCGAATCGACGTCGAAGCGGTTGACGTCGTGGCCGAGCGTCGGATCGTGAGTGACGCCGTCGCGGCTGTGGTGGATGTACGACAGGCTGGCGGCGAGCGTGCTGCCGAGCGGCGCGCTGACCAGCGCGCGGGCGTCGATCTCGTTGAAGCTGCCGTAGCCGAGCGCGCCGCTCAGCCGCAGCGTCTGGTCGGGGTCGCGGGTGATGATGCGCAGCGCGCCTGCGCTCGAGTTGCGCCCGTACAGCGTGCCCTGCGGCCCGCGCAGCAGTTCGATCCGCTCGAGATCGTTGAACTCGACCATCGAGCCGATCTGGCGCGGGATGTAGACATCGTCGACATAGACCGCGAGCACCGGCTCCTGGATCGGATCGCTCTCGCCGATGCCGCGCAGGGCGAACGTCTGCGTCGTGTAGCTGATCGCCGTCCGTGGCACGAACAGGTTGGGCACCTGCCCGGCGAGGTCGCGGACGTTGCGGATGTCCTTGTCGGCGATCGTCTGGCCGCCGAATACCGAGATCGCGATCGGCGTCTTCTGCAGGTCGGTCGCGCGGCGTTCGGCGGTAACGATGATCTCGCCGTCGGCGTCGGCGGCATCTGCGGGCGTGGACGCGGCGACGTCGGCCGGCGCCGCCGCCCGCGCCCCGACCGGCGCCAGGATCAGCACCGCCGCCGTGGCGGCACGGTGCCACCGATTATCGAAGCTCATTCAAGGTTCCTTGTTCTATGACAAGGAACCCTTGTGGAACTTATCCGCCACCGACAAAGGCGATATAGTTGCGTTAGCTATACTCTATGTTTGTTCACTTTAAATCATTACTTGTATGATCGCATATCATCTACTGCAGGAAATCCGGCTGTTCGCGGACGATACGGTCGTACAGCGGGCGGAAGCCGAACGCGCCGGGGTCGCCGCCGACCATCTGCCCGGCGGTATGGCTGGCGATGGCGTGGCCGATCGGCTTGATCGTCCCCGCGGCTTCCGCCAGCAATTGCGTCTGGCAGGCGTTCTCCAGGCTGACATAGCCGGCGACCGCGCTTTCGACGCTGCCGCCGACCGTCAATATGCCGTGGTTCTGGAGGATCGCGGCGCGCTTGCCGCCGAGCGCGGCGGCGATGCGCTCGCCTTCGGACGTGTCGAGGACGATGCCGCTGAACAGGTCGAACAGGACGTGATTCTCGTAGAAGAAGCACGCGTCCTGGCTAATCGGGTCGAGCAGCCGCCCGAGCGCCGACCACGCCTTGCCATAGATCGAGTGCGAGTGCGCCGCCGCGACGACGTCGGGCCGCGCCTTGTGGATCGCCGAATGGATGGCGAACCCGGCCTGGTTGATCGGCCCCTCGCCGGCGAGGATATTGCCGTCATGGTCGACGAGGACGAGGTCCGAGACGCGGATATGGCCGAACCACGGACCGATCGGCGCGACCCAGAAGCGATCTTCAAATTCGGGATCGCGTGCGGTGATATGCCCGGCGAGGCCATGGTCGTAGCCCTTCAGCGCGAAGATGCGGTAGCCGGCGGCGAGCCGGCGCTGGCGGTGCAGCCGCTCCTCGGCGATCGACGCCCGCGGCGTCTCCGCGCGCAGCCGGAACGATTTCGGATCGGGCACCTGGTTCATGTCGCTTCCTTCAGTATCCGGAGACGGGGTCGACGACGTCGGCGGGGGTCTCGCCGCGGACGAAGCGGTCGAGATTGGCAGTGATCGCCGCGTAAAGCGCCGGCCGGACGACGGTGTAGTTCGACGCGACGTGCGGCGTCAGGCGGACGCAGTCGTGCGTCCATAAGCGGTGCTCCGCCGGCAGCGGCTCGGGGTCGGTGACGTCGAGCGTGGCGAAGCCGAGGCGGCCGGCGTCGAGCGCGGCGACCAACGCATCATGGTCGAGCACCGAGCCGCGGGCGATGTTGATCAGGTGCGCGGTCGGCCGCGCCCGGGCGAGGACGGCGGCGTCGATCACCCGCCGCGTTGCCGGCGTGCCGGGCAGGGCGAGGACGATGTGATCGGCCGAGGCGACGACCGCGCCGATGTCGGCGAGCAGTTCGACGCCGGCGACCGGGCTCGGCAGGTCGC
>CAXUEV010000053.1:0-9111 GCA_964250105.1 uncultured Sphingomonadaceae bacterium | reverse complement strand
CGCCGAGCACCGTCTTCAGCGTGTGGAACTCGCGCTGCTTGACCGCGACGATCCGCTCGCCGACCGCGTGCCGCAGCGCTTGCCCCGCCTCGCCCGGCTCCTCCAGCCCGTCCGACCAGAAGTCGTTCGACAGCACCGCGTGGTTCGCCGCCGCCTCGGCGATCACCTCCTGGTGGATCGCGCGGCGCTCGATCTCGTAGCTGTCGAGCAGCGCCGGGCCGCCCCAGCCCTGCACCGCGGCAGCGAGCTTCCAGCCGAGGTCGACGCCGTCCGCTACCCCCATGTTCATGCCATAGCCGCCGAACGGCGGGTGGAGGTGGCAGGCGTCGCCGATCAGGAAGGCACGGTCGTTGCGGTAGCGGTCGGCGATCAGGCTGCTGGCATTCCATTCATCGCTGCTCAGGATTTCGTATGGCAGATCGATGCCGGTCGCGTCGCGGATCAGTGCCGCGGCCGTGTCGGGCGTGATCCGGAAGCCGTCCGGCAGACGTGTCGGCATGAAGAACCACACATCGCCCTGGTCCATCGGTCCGATCAGGCTCGGCGCCGCCGGGTTGACCTGCCAGTACATCGTCGCCAGCCCGTGCCCGTGCGCCTCGGCTAGCCCCGGCGCGCGGAAAACGATATTATAGTTGCGCGACAGGCCATAGCTGCCGCGCATCGTCGCCCCGACGAGGTCGCGCACCGCGCTGCGCGCGCCGTCCGCGCCGACGACATAGCCGCAGCGGATCGGAAGGTCCTCGCCCGTGGCGCGGTCGCGCAGCATCAGGTCGATCCCGTCCGGCCCTTGCGCCGCCGACACGAACTCGGTGCCGAAGCGCAGCGTCACCGACGGCAGCGTGTCGGCATGTTCGCGCATGACCTGCTCGAGCTTGTACTGCGGCACCCATTGGCCATGCTCGGGATAGAAGTCGTTCCTCGCGGGATGGCAGTTCGAGGCGTTCTCGATCCGCGCCAGCCCGAAGCCGCCGAGCCGCGTCACGAAGTTGATCGTCGACGGATAGTCGATCCCGAACGGCGACACCGCCGCCAGCGCCTCGGCGATGCCCCAGCGCCGCAGATGCGTCCGCGTGCGGACATTGGTGGTCTTGGCGCGCGGCGCATAGCCGACGCGGTCGTTGCGCTCGACCAGCAGGCAGCGCACGCCGCGCGAGCCGAGCTCGATCGCCAGCGCCAATCCGCTCGGGCCGGCGCCGACGACGACGACTTCGTAATGCTCAACCGTGCCCATCGCCGAACCGCTCCTCCGTCGGGGCTGGAGGGGCACGCCCCACCAAGGCATCTCACACCCTAACGATCGGTTGATAGGCGAGCATTCTCGATTGCAAAATGATGGCAAATAGCGGGTAGTGTTACCACTTCAACATCACCACTAAGGCGGAGGAAGGTTCAGTGCGGAGCGCCGGAACAGGTCGCATAGGTGTTGCGCCACCGGCGTCAGCGGCAGACGAGCGCGGCTGACCACGCAGATTGCGGGTGCTGCCAGCTCCTCCCTGACCTTGATCTGGGTCAGCAGCCGACTGTTGCGCACGAAGCCGAGCCATTGCTGCGGCAACATGGCGAGGACGTCCGACGCGGCAGCGACCGTGATCATCGACAGCGCGCTTTGCGCCTGGACGGTGATCACCGGCTTAGGCAGACCGTGTCGCTCGAACAGCGGCGACAGCTCGGCTTCGCTGTTCATCGTCACCGATGTCGCCACCCATCGGGCCTCGACCAGATCGGCGAGCGAAGTGGCCTCGCGGAGCGGGTGTCCGCGCCGCGCGAGGATCACTCGGCTGTTGTCGAACAGCTTCTCGCTGAGATAGTCGCCGGCGAGGCTCTCTTCGGCGAGCGGGCCGATGTAGAAGTCGATGGCGCCGCCACGAATATCGGCCTCGATCGCGGGAAACAGGCCCTCGGTGATGCGCAACCGAACGTCCGGATAGCGGCGGCGGAACGGTTCGAGCACCATCGGCAGCATCGCCACATGCGGCGCGGTCGACAGGCCGACCGAGACGGTGCCGGTGCTGATGCCTTTGAGCTGCTGAACCTCGTCGCGGGCACGTTCGAGTTCGAGCTTCACGGCGATGCTGCGTCGGACGAACGCCGCTCCGATCGGGGTCAGCGTCATGCCGCTCGCGCTGCGCTCGAACAGCGTGACGCCCAGTTCGTGTTCGAGCTCCTGGATGCTGCGCGTGATCGCCGGCTGCGCGATCCCGAGATGGCGTGCGGCGCGGCGCAGCCCGCCGAGTTCGGCTACGGCTACGAAATGGTTGAGCTGCGCCAGTTTCATAGTGTTACCGGTTTAGCAACACCTTGACATATTTGCCATCGTTTCTTATCGCGAGCACTGGTCTAACCAGCCAGAAACCGCGCGCAGACGCTGGCCGGAGCACGTTGCCCGGCCGTGATCCAGGAGGGGATGACGATGATTTCGCACAGGTTCGCACTAGCGGCGACGGTATCCGCCACGGCTCTGGCGATCGTCGCCGCGCCCGTGCGCGCGCAGGCGGCTCCGGCTGCGCCCCAGGTCGATCCGACCGCACAGGCGACCCCGCTGACGCAGGACTCGACAGCGTCGGCCGATGCCGCATCGGCCAATGCGACACCCGGGCAGGACGGGCTCGACGAGATCATCGTCACGGCGCAGCGGCGTTCCGAGAACCTGCAGCGCGCCGCGGTCGCGGTCAGCGTCGTCCAGGGTGCCGACCTCGTCGCCGCCGGCATCACCGACCCCGGCCGGCTGGGCGAGCTTGCGCCCGCGCTGACGGTGCAGCCGTCGAGCACGGGCAACCTCATCTTCCTGCGCGGCGTCGGCAACTTCACGCTGACGCCGAACAGCGATCCGGCGATCGCCTTCAACTATGACGGCGTCTATCTCGGCCGTCCGACCTCGACCAACGGCCTGTTCTACGATCTCGACCGCATCGAGGTGTTGAAGGGTCCGCAGGGGACGCTCTACGGCCGCAACGCGACTGGCGGCGCGATCAACGTCATCCCGACCCAGCCGAAGCTCGGCGAATTGTCCGCCTATGCGACCGCGAGCTACGGCAATTACGATGCCGTGGTCGCCGAAGGCGCGATCAACGCGCCCCTCGGCGACGACGGTGCGCTGCGCATCTCGGCGAGCACGTCGCGGCATGACGGCTATCTCAGCGACGGCACGTCGGACGACAAGACGACGTCGCTGCGCGTCCAGCTGAAGGCGGCGCTGACGCCGTCGCTGACCGTCCGCGTCGCCGGCGACTACAGCCATACCGGCGGTCTCGGCGCTGGCGTTTCGTATGTCAGCAACTACAACTTCAACCCGTTCACCGGCGGCTACGCCACCGTCAAGCCCGCGCTGGGGCTCGGCGAGGGGCTCTACACAGCGGCATCGCAGGCCTACCGCCAGACGATCTTCGTCCCCGTTGCGGGCCGCAGGCTCGACGCGATCTCGCCCACGCCGTTCCAACGCAACAACTTCTACGGGGCCAATGCGCAGATCGACTACGACACCGGCGGCGGCACGCTGACGATCATCCCGGCGTGGCGCTACGCTTCGCTGAACTATCTCGCCGAGGCCGCCGCCTTCCCCTACCGCAACCGCGAGAAGGACGAGCAGTTCAGCATCGAGGCGCGCTTTGCCGGCACCCGGATCGGCATCTTTGACTATATCGTCGGCGGCTATTTCTACGACGATTCGATCCGCAACCGGACGGCGCTGAACCTGTCGGCCGCCGAGAATTTCCTCGTCCAGCGCTACGACAACCGCTCGTTCGCGCCGTTCGGCCGGTTGACCGCGCATCTGTCCGACCGGCTGCGGCTGGTTGGCGGTGCGCGCTATTCAAAGGACATCAAGAGCTTCACCGGCAGCGGCACCGCGCTTAATCTCGTCTGCACGGTGCAGACGATGTTCGGTCCGAGTTGCCCGACCGCGACCCTATTCACCACCGTCAGCGATGTCTCGCAGGTACCGTTCGCGGTGCCGACGACGCCGGCGCCGATCCCGCAGGGCCGGTCGGGCGCGATCATCATCCGCAGCGACAGCGTCTACAACAGCAAGCTGACGAACGACCGCGTCACCTATCACGGCGGCGTCGAGTTCGATCTCGCCGAGCGCTCGCTGTTCTATGCGACCGTCGAATCGGGCTATCGCTCGGGCGGCTTCTCCGCCGCGCTGGGGTTCGAGACGTACCAGCCCGAGCTGATCACCGCCTATACCGTCGGCCTGAAGAACCGCTTCTTCGACAATCGCGTGCAGCTGAACATCGAGGGCTTCGTATGGAACTATAAGGATCAGCAGGTCTCGCATCTCGGCCTCGACCTCGCCGGGCGTACCGCGCAGTTCATCCAGAACATCGGCCGCTCGCGGATCAAGGGCGTTGAGGTCGAGGGGCGCGTGCTCGTGACGCCGACGACGCTGCTCAGCGCCGACGTTCAGTATCTCGACGCCAAGAACCGGTCGTTCACCTATCAGCAGGGCAGCGGAACCGGCGCGCCGCTGACCGGCTGCGCCTATACGCTGTCGGCCAATCCGGCGTTCTACGATGTCGATTGCGCCGGCAAGCAGGCATATAATTCGCCGAAATGGACGGTGAACCTCGCGGCGCAGCAGACTTTCAACCTCGGCGACTACAAGATCGTCGCCAGCGGCGATACGCAGTACAAGACCAGCCGCACGATCGGCTTCGAATTCCTGCCCGAGCAGCGGGTCGGATCGACCTGGATGACCAATGCGCAGCTCGCCTTCGGCCCGGCCGACGACCGTTGGTCGGTTGCCGGCTTCGTCCGCAACATCGAGGACAACCGCATCCTCAACTTCGCGGTGACGCATCCGCTCGCCAACGCGCTTGTCGGCGGATCGACCGCGCCGCGGACGTACGGCGCGCGCGCGTCGGTCAAGTTCTGAGCGGTCGGGGAACGGAGTGCGCGAATGAAGCTGGTACGGTTCGACGATGGCGGCGCGCGGATCGGCGCGGTCAAGGGCGACGGGGTGGTCGACCTCGTCGCCGCCGGTTGTCGCTGGACGACGATCCGCGGGATCGCGGGCGGTGGCGCCGACGCGCTTGACGCGGTGCGCCAGCTGGTCGAGCGGACCGCGCCGGCGCTGGCCCTGGCCGACGCCCGCCTGCTCGCGCCGATCGAACGGCCGGGCAAGTATCTCGCGATCGGCATGAACTATGCCAAGCACCTCGAGGAAGCCGACAAGCTCGGTGTCGCGCGCGCCAAGTACCAGACCTGGTTCAACAAGCAGACGAGCTGCATCGCCGGGCCGTACGACGACATCGATCCCGGCGTGACCGAGAAGCTCGACTATGAGGTCGAACTCGGCGCGGTCATCGGCGCGGCGGCGAAGCACGTGCGCGAGGCCGATGCCCCCGCGCACGTCTTCGGCTATTTCGTCGCCAACGACGTGTCGGCGCGCGACTGGCAGTTCCACACGCCGACCTTCACCATCGGCAAGTCGTTCGACACGCACGGGCCGATCGGCCCGTGGATCGTCACCGCCGATGAAATGCCCGATCCGCATGCGCTCGCCTTGCATGCCTACGTCAACGGCGAGCTTCGGCAGAGCAGTAATACCGGCCAGATGATCCACAATTTGTGGGCGCAGATCGCCTATCTCTCGACCGCCTTCACGCTCGAGACCGGCGACCTGATCGCGACCGGCACGCCCGAGGGGGTTGGTGTCAGCATGGACCCGCCGTGCTTCCTCAAGCCGGGCGATGTCGTGCGCTGCGAGATCGACGGCATCGGTGCCATCGAGAACAGGGTCACGACGCCCGCCGGATGACCCCGGCGCCTAGCGAGAGAATGACGACATGCCGGTTCTGGGACCGCTTTCCTTCACGCTCGAAGTGCCGTCGCTCGACGATGGCGTGAAATTCTACACCGACGCCGGGCTGGTCGCCGCCGTCGACGGCGATACCGCGCGGCTGCGCTGCCCGGGCCAGGATCGCGATTCGATCGTCCTGCTCGGCGGGTTCCCGCGCAAGCGCCTGCATCATATCTCGCTTCGTGCCGACGGCCTCGACGACATCGCCACACGCGTCGGCGACCACGGCGGCGAGACTGTCGCCGCGCCGGCAGGTTTCGAGGACAATGGCCTGTGGATCAGGGATCCGCACGGCATGCTGGTTCACCTGTCCGAACATCCGGCCGATCCGGAACTCGAGGCGGTTGAGCCGTTCCAAGTCAACGCGCCCGGCATGGTCGTCCGCAAGCGCCGGTCGGCGATGCTGACCGGCGCCTCCTACGCGCCGGCTAAGCCGTTGCGCCTGGGCCATGTCCTGGTGTTCACCCCCGACGTGCCGAAGAGCGTCGCGTTCATGACCGACGCGCTCGGCATGGGTCTCGCCGACCACGCACAGGACGTTATCGCCTTCTGCTGCGCGCGGAAGGACAGCGACCATCACGTCGTCGCCTTCGCCAAGTCGGCCGATATCGGCTTCCATCACTGCAGCTTCATGGTCGAGGATCCCGACGCGGTCGGCCGCGGCGGCCGCGCGCTGCTCGCCCGGACGAAGCTCGGTGACTGGGGCTTCGGCCGACACACGATCGGCTCGAACTTCTTCCACTACATCCAGGACCCGTGGGGCTCATGGTTCGAATATTATTCGGACATGGATCACATCGACGATTATGCGCTGTGGACCCCGACCAACTACGGCATGGAAGACAGTCTGGCGAACTGGGGCCCCGACGTGCCGCACGACTTCGTCCACAACTACGAGGCCGATCGGCAAGCGTTTCGCGCCGACCGCGACGAACTGGTTGATCAGGCAGGATAGGCGATGAGCCTCGACCATATCCACGTCACGCGCTGGGGCGTTTCGGGTCCGGCGGTGGTCCTCGTCCACGGCAGTGCCCAAGGAAGCAGGGTCGGCGGCGATCATCATTTCGCCGCGCAGCAGGCGCTGGCCGGGCAGGGCTGGCAGCTGGTCGTCCCCGACCGCCCCGGTCATGGCGCAAGCCCCGCACCCGGCCGCCCCGACGATGCTGAGGCCGACGGAGCGTGGGTGGCGGAGCTGCTCGGCGACGGGGCGCATCTCGTCGGCCACTCGTTCGGCGGCTGCGTCGCGCTCGCCGCCGCCGCGCGGCGTCCGCAGGCGGTGCGCTCGCTGACGCTGATCGAACCCGGCATGCAGAAGCTGGCGATCGACGATCCCGCGGTCCGGCGATTCGTGCTCAAGCTGGTCGCGACGCTGATCTTCTCCTTCTCGCCCGAACGCCGCGCCGTCCGCTTCGCGAAGCTCGTCGGCATTCCCGGCGACATCCGCGGCGGGTCGAGCCGCGACGAGCTGAAGGCGATGGGCCGCGGCATTGCCAAGCTCAAGGTGCCGGCGGCGGCGACGCTGCGCGCCGAGCTCGAGACGATCAAGCAGGCGGGCATCCCGCTGCTGGTCGTGACCGGCGGATGGAGCCCGTCGTTCGACGCGGTCGGCGAACGCGTCGCCGCGGTGGGCGGCGGCCGTCATCAGATCGTTGCGTCGCCGAACCACTTCCCGAACCTCATGCCCGCGTTCAACGCCGTGCTGACGGCGTTCATGACCGGGAGCGACGCACAAGCGCGTCCCTGAGCTAACTCGACGACAATGATTCGGCTGCCACTTCCACCTGCCGGGTCATCGTGACTGTCTCCGATCTCTCTCGGGCAGTCAGGTCCGCGATTATCGTCCGCATCATCACCGGGGCCCGGTCGTGGCGGGTGAAGGGCATCATCTTCACCGAAGGATCGCGATCCATTGCCACCTGCTGGGCCTCGATCATCGCCTGGTCTTCCGCGAAGACGGTGCGCAGCATGCGGAAATGGGCGTCGACTAATTCCGCGGCGCCCGGTCCCGCTCGGATGCCCGAGACGAAGTGATAGCGGCACGATCGTGCCAGCAGCGGCGTGATCGCCTGCGCGCTGAACATATCGGCGATCGGTGCCAGATCATCGGGCGGGGGCAGGGCGCCCGATCGCTCGGCGACGCCGGCCGGGTAGAAGCGGTTGCTCAACAACAGCACGCCGGGGACCAGATAGCGATAGCTGCTCAACTGGTCGGTCGCTTCGGTGCTGCCGAGCTGGCGGAGCGTCGCTCCCCCGGCCCTTATCCAGCGATGAACCTCGATGCCGCGTTCCAGCCTGATGACCTCGGGATGGATCTCGGCAAAACCCGACGAGAGCTGGAACGATTGCTCATGAACATAGGCGAGGTGTGAGAAATCGGTCAGATTGTCGTTGATAAGCTGATAGTCGACGGCATAATCGAGACTATCGCCCTACATTTCCCATTCCGCGTCGCCAAACCCATGTTCGACAGAAACGAGCGCGGGGTCCGCCGATGCGGGATCGCCCATCCACACCCAGACCCAACCGTTACCTTCGACGACGGGGTAGGCGACGACACGCGCGCGCGCCGGGACGTTCGTCTGCCCGGGCACGGCGATGCAGGCGCCCGTCCGATCGAAGACCATGCCGTGATACATGCACCGCACGGCATCGCCCTCGCGCCGACCCCGCGAGAGCGGCACGAGGCGGTGAACGCAGCGATCGTCCATCGCCACGATCGCCCCGTCCGACGCGCGGTAGAGCAGCAGCGGTTGGCCGATGACCGTCCGCGTGATCATGTCGTCGCCGGCGACGTCCCGGCTCCATGCCGCGACGTACCAGCAATTGTGCACGTAGACTGGTGACTCGTCGGAGGTGGCGCGATCCATGCCTGATGTCCTTCAGATCAGCACCCGGTGCTTGGGCGGCGAGGAAATCCTCAGCCCAGGCGGCGGGCGGGCGGGTCGGCGGGATCGTCGCCGCCGCCCATACCGCCGCCGCCCATACCGCCGCCGCCACCGCCACCTTTGCCGCCGTCCTCGCGCGCGCCGCCCCGGCCGCCGCCCGACGACGGGCGGGTCGGGCCTTGCATCGGGATGTCGAGGTCGGCGGGGACGGGATCGAGGTCGAGCGCCTCGCGGACGAAGCTGCGCAGCGCGACGACGAGCGCGTGGGTGTGGACCGGGTGGCCCTGGACGAGCTCGCGCACCGCGCTGTCGGCGAGGCGGACATGCTCCTCGGTGCCGAGCAGGATGATGTCGGACAGCGCCGCCTCGACCGCGTCGCGGATGCGCCTTCGTCGGTCCGACACGGGCAGCTCCGCGCCAATGCCG
>CAXUEV010000052.1:0-9192 GCA_964250105.1 uncultured Sphingomonadaceae bacterium | reverse complement strand
AAAACTTGAATCATGTCCGCTTCAATGCGTCAATTGAGTACAGACCCTAGTGCGAGCTTCATCCTTTGAGCGGGGATGCGCCAGATTGCATCGGGTGCCGGTTGGTCGAGCTTGTCCCAATCAATCCCTTCAAATTCCCGCCATGGCGCCCCCCTGATCATCCCTGGCCGCTGAGCCGTCAGCGCCATCAGCCTCGACGCAAGCTTCGTCACAGGATGGGCACCGGCCTCGTCGACGGCGGCTATTAAGGCCCGGATCGAGGACAGGTCGGTCAACGCCGGCCAGCGCCGTCCCTTCGTCACCCGCTTCAGAAGCTTGGCGATGAGGGCTGGATTTGCCTTGATGAGGCCCGCGACTTCCGCGTGCTCGAAGATTGCCGAGAGCCGCTGGCGTAGCCGATGAGCAGTTTCAACTGCCCCGCGATTCTCAACCGCCTGCAAAACGGACAAGACCATCGGCTTGTCGATATCGGCGATCGCAAACGAGCCGAGCTTGGGGAATATGTCCCGTTCGAGGCTCGTGATCACGTCTTTTGCATGATGCGGTTTCCAGCGCGGCTTCTGCAGTTTGTACCACTCACGCGCGACGGACTCGAACAGGTGATCATGCTTCGCGACGTTAGCGAGCCGCTCCCTTTTGCGCTCGTAGCCTGGGTCGCGGCCCTGCTTGAGCAGGCGCTTCGCATCATCGCGCATGTCCCTGGCCTGGCCCAGCTTGATCTCCGGATATGGGCCGAAGCCAAGGCGGCGCTCCTTACCGTCGAATCGATATTTCAATCGCCACGACTTGTGGCCGCCTTTACTAACGAACAGGTACAGGCCGCCGGCGTCGGCCACCTTACGGTCCTTATCGCCGCCTTTAAGCTTCTGTATCGCGGCGTCCGTCAGCATGCCCCCAACTCCCATTTCCGATGCCCCCGAAATGCCCCCAAGTTTGGCCGGCATCCGCTGTACCAGGCTGGACGGCCTCGGACACACTTAATCAGAAATTGTAAGCAATTTCCAGCATTTCTGGACGCCATCGGATGCGCCTGGAAACGCAAATGGCGGAGCGGGAGGGATTCGAACCCTCGAAGGGCTTTTGACCCTTACACACTTTCCAGGCGTGCGCCTTCGACCGCTCGGCCACCGCTCCGGCGGGCGACGCGTAGCACGCGGATCGGCGGGGCTTCAAGCGCCGCCTGCGTTGCTCGTGAGAGCGATTTCGACGACAAGGCGACGACGACGATGAGCGGCTGGGGACGGCGATGGACTTGCAGAGCAGCGGCGCGCGGACCGACTGGACCCGAGACGAGGGGGCGGCGTTGTTCGAATTGCCGTTTGCCGACCTGTTGTGGCGGGCACAGACCGTCCACCGCGCGAACTTCGCGGCGAACGAAGTCCAGTTCAGCACCTTGCTGTCGATCAAGACCGGCGGCTGCCCGGAGGATTGCGGCTATTGCAGCCAGTCGGCGAAGTTCGGCACCGGCGTCAAGGCCGACAAGCTGATCGACATCACCGCCGTGCTCGAAACGGCGGCGGCGGCCAAGGCGGGCGGCGCGCAGCGCTTCTGTATGGGAGCGGCGTGGCGCAACCCGGCGGCGCGCCACATCCCCGCGCTATCGGCGATGGTTCGCGGGGTCAAGGCGCTCGGCCTCGAGACGTGCATGACCCTGGGCATGCTCGACGACGCGCAGGCCGAGGCGCTGGCCGCGGCCGGGCTCGACTATTACAACCACAACCTCGACACGTCGCCCGAACATTATCCGTCGGTCATCACGACGCGGACCTATGACGACCGCCTCCGGACGTTGGAGCGGGTACGGGTGGCGGGGATGGCGGTATGCTGCGGCGGCATCATCGGCATGGGCGAGCACCGCGACGACCGCGTCGGGTTGCTGGTGGCGCTGGCGACGCTGCCCGAGCATCCGCAGAGCGTGCCGATCAACGCGCTGGTGGCGATCGCCGGCACGCCGCGGGGCGACCGGATGCTGGCCGGCGACGGGCAGGCGATCGACGGCCTTGAATTCGTCCGCACGGTGGCGGTGGCGCGCATCATGATGCCGAAATCGGTCGTCCGGCTGTCGGCGGGCCGCGAGGCGATGTCTGACGAAACGCAGGCCTTGTGCCTGCTGGCGGGGGCGAATTCGCTGTTCGTCGGCAACCGCCTGTTGACGACGGCGAATCCCGAGGCGGACCGCGACGCGGCGCTGTTCGCCCGGCTCGGCGTGGTGCCGATGGGTGCCGCGGCGGCTCACAAAGAAGGGCGACCCGTTGCGGACCGCCCTCCCGCGAACCCGGCCGGGCCTAGCGCAGCAGCGACAGCACCTGCTGCTGCGACTGGTTGGCCTGCGCCAGCATCGCCTGCGCCGCCTGGCTGAGCACCTGGGTTTTGGCGAGGTTGGTCGTCTCGGCCGAGAAGTCGGCATCGACGATCCGGCTGCGCGACGATACGAGATTGGTCGAGCTCGAACTCAAATTGTTGACCGTCGCCTCGAGCCGGTTCTGCACGGCACCGAGGTTGGCGCGGTCGAGCGATATCGCCGAAAGCGCAGAGTCGATCGCGTCGAGCGCGGCGTTGGCCCCGTCCTGCGTCGACAGGTCGATGTCGGCGACCTTGAGGCCACCGTTGTCCGAGCCGTAGGCGTTGCCCTCGAAACCGAGGCTGGTGAAGTTCGAGGTCGCGCCGAAGCCGAGCGTGCCCGCCTCGATGTCGATGCTTTTCGACGACGTCAGCGAGACGGTCGAATAGGCGGTCTGGACGGTATCGCCGCTGAAGTCGGTCGTGTCGGTAATGCCGGTGACGGTGTACGATGTGCCGGTGCCGCGGATGGTCGCCGTGCCGAGACCGAAGTTGGCGGCGACGGCATCGTCGCTGTCGATGGCGATGCTGATGTTGCGGCCGTCGGCGGCGGTCAGCGACAGCCCGCCCTTGCCGCTGTCGCTGGCGACGACCCCGGTCAGGCCGGTATATTTGTTGATCTCGCGGGCAACATTCTCGCGCGTTCCCTGGGCGGTGTCGGTCTGGTCGAGGGTGATGCCGATCTGCACGCCGTTGAGCGCCAGCGTCGTCGTCGTGGTCGCCGCGATTACCGTCGTCGGCGCCGAGCCGTCGATCGTCAGCGCATTGGCCCTGGCGGTGACGCCGGTATCGGCGGTCGAGGCGTTGATCGCCGCCGCCACCGCGATCGCGCTGCCGGCCTTCTTGCTCGACAGCGCCTGGTCGTCGGAGAAGGTGTCGTCGGTGGCGGACGCGCCGCGAATGTTGAAGCCGTTGATCTTGAGGTCGCCGGCATTCAGCAGCTTGCTGCCGGCGGCATTGGCCGCGACGGCGCGGGCGTCGCTATTGACCGACGAGATGCCGCGCTCGAACGTGCCGATGGCGAGGCCCGAGCGGCTGATCCTGCCCGCCGAGGTCGAACTGATCTCGACCGGATTTCCGTTCTGCGAGACCAGCGCGAAGCTGCCCGACTGCGCGCCGGACTTAAGGCCGGTGGCGGCAGCAGTCAGCGTCGCCAGGCTGAGGACGATGTTCCGGCCGTCGGCGGCTTCGAGGCGCAGGCCGGCGGCGTCGTCGCCGGTGTCGATCGCGCGGACCCCGGTCTGTCCGGAAATCAGGTTGATGGCGTCCTTGACCAGGGTACGGCTGGCGGCGGCGTTGGTCGTCGTCGTGATCGACGCGGTGGTGAAACCGTTGATCGTGACGGTGCCGGTCAGCGCCGCGCCGGTCATCGCCGTTCCGGTCATGACCGTCTTGCCGACCACCGCGGTGACGCCGGTCTCGGCGGTAGCGCGATTGATCGCCGCCGCCTTGGCGAGCGCGCTGGCGGCCTTCTCGCCCGACGACAGGCTGTCGTCGTCGGCCGAAGACGCGCCGATGACGACGCCGTTGATCAGCAGGTCGCTCGCCACCAGCGATTCATTGGCGGTGAGGTTGGCGGCGGTCGCCTGGAACGCCCCCGTGGCGCTGAGCGCGGCGGTCGAACCGGTGCCGAGGTCGGCGGCGCGGGCCGAGCCGATGCCGAACCTGACCGTCTCGCCGGCGCGGCTGCCGGTCTGGAGCTGGAGGTTGCGGGCCGAGCCGTCGAGCAGCTTGATGCCGTTGAAGTTGGTCCGCGACCCGATGTTGTCGATCTCGTTGGTCAACTGCTTGATCTCGGCCTGCATCGCCTTGCGGTCGTCGGTGCCGACGGTGCCGGTGGCGGCCTGGACCGACAGCTCGCGCATCCGCTGCAGCATGTTGGTGACTTCGCCCATCGCGCTTTCCGCGGTCTGCGCCATGCTCATGCCGTCGTTGGCGTTGCGCATCGCGACGGCAAGGCCGCGCACGTCGGCGGTCATCCGCTGCGAGATGGCGAGACCGGCGGCGTCGTCCTTGGCCGAGTTGATCCGCTGGCCGGTCGACAGGCGTTCCATCGCCATGCTCAGGCCGGTCTGCGCCATCCGCTGGCCCGACTGGGCCGTCAGCGCCGAGAGATTGGTGTTGATCACCGTCATGCTGTTCGCTCCTGCTGCTCGTGTCCCCCGGCCACCGCAGGGTCGCGGGGGGCCGATGGAGCTAAGAGCGACGCGCACCGCGACTTATTTATCGGCACGTGGCAGGAGCCTCGCCGATGGACGACCTCAGCCGCCGCATTCTCGCGATCGACGCCCATCTCATCGTGCTCGACAAGCCCGCCGGGCTGGCGGTCCATCCCGGACCGCGGACGCCGGACAGCCTCGAAGACAGGCTGAGCGAACTGCGCGAAGGCTTCGTCCGCTTGCCGCAGCCGGCGCACCGGCTCGACCGCGACACCAGCGGCTGCCTCGTCCTGGCGCGGCACCCGCGCGCGCTGAAACGCATGACGCAGCTGTTCGCGGCGGGACGGGTCGGCAAGGTCTATTGGGCGATGGTCGACGGCGGTCCAGATGGCGACGTCGGGATTGTCGACGCGCCGCTGTTCAAGGTGTCGAGCGCCGTCGCGGGCTGGCGGATGGTGGTCGATCCCCGCGGCAAGCGCGCGGTCACAAGCTGGCAGCTGCTCGAACGCGGGCCGCGCAGCCTCGTCGCCTTCATGCCCGAGACCGGGCGGACACATCAGATCCGGATTCATGCGGCGACGCTCGGCTGCCCGGTCGCCGGCGACTCGGTCTACGGCACGGGTCGCGGGCCGATGCTGCTCCACGCTCGCGCGGTGACGGTGCCGTATGTCGAGGGCGCACCGTCGGTGACGGCGGTGGCGCCGCTGCCGCCGCACTGGCCGCGCTGACGATCAGTCGAAGTCGAGATCGCCGCTGGCCGGCGGCGCGAAATAGCGGTCGAGGCCGGCATCGTCGACCTCGGCGAGTGTCGCCGGCGACCAGGCGGGCGTCTTGTCCTTGTCGATCAACACCGCGCGGACCCCTTCGTAGAAGTCGTGGCCCTCGCGGATCTGCGCGACGATGCGGTATTCCGTGGTCAGCGCGGTCTCGATGTCGCTGCCGGCACCGTCGCGGAGCGCGCGCAGCGTCAGCTTGCACGACGTCGGCGACATGGCAGCGATCGTCGCATGGGTTGACTGCGCCCAGTCGTCGCCGGCGGCGAGGCTCGCCTGGATCGCCTCGACGCTGTCGTGCCCGAAGTGGAAGTCGATCGCGTCGCGCACGAATTCGAGCGGCGGCGGTCCGGGATCGCCGTCGAGCGTCGCCAGCACATCGGCAACGTCCTCGTCGCCGTCGGCCAGGAGATCGCGGAGCAGCGGCAGGCGCTCGCTCGCGACATAATGGGTGGCGATGCCGGCATAGAGGCAGTCGGCCGCCTTCAGCCGTGCGCCGGTCAGCGCCGCCCAGGTGCCGAGTTCGCCGGGCAGGCGTGGCAGCGCGTGGCTGGCGCCGACATCGGGGATCATGCCGATCGCCGTCTCGGGCATGGCGAACAGCGTCCGTTCCGTGGCGATGCGGTAGCGGCCGTGGATCGACAGGCCGACGCCGCCGCCCATCGTCACCCCGTCGAGGAGTGCGATATACGGGTCGGGATAGAAGGCGACGGTCTGGTTCATCCGGTACTCGTCGCGGAAGAAGCCCTCCCACTCGGTCGGTCCGGCACGGCCGGCGCGATGCATCGCGACGACGTCGCCGCCGGCGCAGAAGGCGCGGTTGCCGGCACCGTCGATCACCACCAGCGCGACGTCGCCGTCGGCGATGCTGGCGTACAACGCCGCCTGGATGCGGTTGCACATGGCGCGATTGAGCGCGTTGAGCGCCGCCGGACGGTTGAGCGTGACGAACAGCGCGCGCCCGCGGCGCTCGATCAGGACGTCGTCGTCGCTCATGCCGTCTCCGCCTACAGGAACTCGATCGAGTCGAGGCCGTAGCTGTGGAGGGCGGGGGCAAGCGCGTCAACGTCGGCGCCGGCGGCGGTGAACACGGCGCGGCCGGGAGAGGGGGGGCTGCAGGCAGGCGCCGTGTTCATCAACAGATACGCCACGCGGCGCGCGATCCCCCGGCCGCCGTCGACGAAATTCAGCGGTCGCGAGGCGGCAGCGGCAAGCTCGCCTGCGACCAGCGGGAAATGCGTGCACGCCAGCACCACCGTGTCGAGGCGTTCGCCCGCCGGCTGGTCGAGCAGCCCGGTCATCGCCGCGGCGAATATCCGCGGGTCGGGCACCTGGCCGCGGAGCTTGGCCTCGGCCGCCGCGACCAAGTCCGCCGAGCCGTGCCGCAGGACGGTGCAATCGGCGGCGAACTCGGCCGACAGCCGGTCGACATAGGGCTGGCGGACGGTGGCGGCGGTGCCGAGCACGCCGATCACGCGCGTCGTGCTGACCGCCGCAGCCGGCTTGATCGCCGGCACGGTGCCGACCACCGGCACGTCGAGCGCGGCGCGGACCGCCGCCAGCGCGATCGTCGAGGCGGTGTTGCACGCGATGACCACCAGCGTCGGCCGGATGCGCTCGACCAGCCGTCCGAGCAGCGTCGGGACGCGCCCGGCGATCTCCGCCTCGGTCTTGGTGCCATAGGGATAGCCGCCGTTGTCGGCGACATAGACGACCGGGCGATCGGGCAGACGTTCACGCACCGGGCCGAGCACCGACAGGCCGCCGACACCTGAATCGAACACGAGGATGGCGTCGCGCGTCATCGCCGTCGACTAACCGGCGGGGACGGCAAGCGCCAGCTACGGGCGGGCGGCGTCGGCCTTGGTGTACGGTACGAACTTGCCGAGGCCGATCGTGCCGAGGCCCATCCGCGACGTCGTATCGTACATCCGCACGATGTCGATGCTGCACAGTTCCGGCGAGTGCGTATCGGTGACCATCGCCAGATTGCTGCGGAGGAACGCCGCTCCCGATGTCGGCCGGTTCAGATACACCCGGCCACCGTTCATCCGGTAGATGATCGCCGTTCGGTCGACGATCTCGGTCGAACTGATGCTGCGCTGCTGGAGACAGTCCACCGGCGTGCCGGCGACGCGGCCGTCGAGCGCCTTGGCGATCCGCGCTTCGGGATCGAGCCGGGGCGCAGCGCTCGCCGTGCCGGCAACGATGACAAGAGCGGCGGCGACAATAAGACGGAATGCGGACATCTCGACTCTACCTTTGCCTTTGATGTCCCTGACTATCGCCGCGACTGGATTAACCGCTCCTGAGCGGCCGGCTCGCGGCGACGATTAGTTTACGATTGCTTGACACAGTCGGTCGTGTGTCTTGGCCGACGCGAAGTGTGGGTAGTGCCACGATGTCACGAATTCTCGCAATCGCCGCCGCAGCGGCGCTACTTTCCGCCCAAGCCGCGACCGCCGTCGGCACGATCGGCACTCTCACCTTCAGCGGCCACGTCCTGACCCACAACGGCGTGCCGGTTCCGCCGGAGGTCGACGACCGCGTTCTCGGCAGCATCACCCTTAGCGACGGCAGCGATCCCGATGGACCTGCGGCGACGCCGGCGGATTTTACCGGGACCGTGACGTTCAGCGACTTCTTCGATGATCCCGGCAATGCGACGTTCGACTGCAAGATAGACAATGCCTTCAGCGGCAGCTTCGCCGACGTGAACCCGTATCATTTCGCCAGCGTCACCCTGGTGAACGGACGGCTCGTCGGCCTCGACCTGTTTACCGACGGCGATGGCGACACGTTCGAGCTCGCCACGACGAGCTTCGATCACACCCGCTTCGACGGCAGCCATGACTCGGGCACTTGGCGACTGGACCTCCCGTCGGACACGCCCGAACCTGCGTCGTGGACGCTGATGCTGGCAGGATTCACCGCGGTCGGCTGCACCCTGCGCAAGCGAGTCGCCGTGGCCTGACGCCGGGGCTTGCGTCGCGGCGGCGCGTCACGCAAACGCGCCGCATGACCCACGCCCGTTATCCCGCGCTCCGCCCCCGTCGCAGCCGCGCGCATGCGTGGTCGCGCGCGCTGGTCGCCGAGAACGCGCTGTCGCCGGCCGACCTGATCTGGCCGCTGTTCGTCACCGCCGGCGACAACCTCCGCGAGCCCGTCGGCACGATGCCCGGGGTCGAGCGGCTGTCGGTCGACCTGCTCGCGGCGACGGCGCGCGAGGCGGCGGCGCTCGGTATCCCGTGCCTCGCGCTGTTCCCGAACACGCCGGCAAGCGCGCGCAGCGACGACGGCGCTGAGGCGCTCAACCCCGACAATCTGATGTGCCGCGCGGTCCGGGCGATCAGGGACAGCGGCGCCGCGATCGGCGTGCTGACCGACGTCGCGCTCGACCCCTATACCAGCCACGGTCACGACGGGCTGCTCGACGACGCCGGGCGGATCCTCAACGATCCTTCGGTCGAGGTGCTCGTCGGCCAGGCGCTCGCGCAGGCGCGCGCCGGGGCCGACATCATCGCGCCGTCGGACATGATGGACGGCCGCGTCGGCGCGATCCGCGACGCGCTCGAGGCGGAAGGCTTCCACGACGTCCAGATCATGGCCTATGCCGCAAAATACGCGTCGGCCTTCTATGGCCCGTTCCGCGACGCGGTCGGCTCGGGCGGCTATCTGAAGGGCGACAAGAAGACCTATCAGATGGACTTTGCCAATTCCGACGAGGCGCTGCGCGAGGTCGCGCTCGACCTCGCCGAGGGCGCCGACAGCGTCATGGTCAAGCCCGGCCTGCCGTATCTCGACATCATCCGCAGGGTGAAGGACCGCTTCGAGGTCCCGGTGTTCGCCTATCAGGTGTCGGGCGAATACGCGATGATGGAGGCGGCGGTCGCCGCCGGCGTGCTCGACCGCGACAAGGC
>CAXUEV010000051.1:0-9197 GCA_964250105.1 uncultured Sphingomonadaceae bacterium | reverse complement strand
ACCGCGACGGCGATCGCCTCGTCCGGCGCGAGCGGCCGCCCGGTCAGCCCGGCGACGGCGGCGGCGAACACGTCACGCACCGCATTTGGCGGCGGTTCGCGACTTCGCCGCCGCGTCCTTCAGCGCCGGCGTCAGCCGCTCGCCGTAGACCGACTGCAGCTCGTTCAGCGCGCGGCACGCCTGGTCGGGCTTCTTCAGCGCGGTCAGCGCATTGCCGAGCCAGAGCAGGCTGTCGGGCGCGCGCTCGCCCTTCGGATATTTCTGATAGCCGTCGAGGAACGCCTTCGCCGCCTGCGCATGCTGCGTCTGCGCCATGTACGTCCGCCCGAGCCAGTATTGCGCGTTGCTCGCGCGCGGCGACTTGGCGTTGGCGGCGAGGAAGTCCTGCATCGCCGCCGCCGCCTTGGCGTAATCCTTGGCGACGTACAGCGCATAGGCGGCGCGCCACTGCGCTTCGGGGGTCGGCGGCGGCGGCGCGGGCGTGTCCCCCGTCGCTGCCGGGGCCGGCGCGGGGTCGGGCTGGACCTGTGCCGCGCCTTGTAGCGCAGGCGTGCCGGCGCGTGCCTCGATCGCGTTGAGCCGGAACTCGGCGTCGCCGCGGAACTTGGCCAGCGCCTCCTCGAGCTGGCGCAGCTTGAACTGCCCCTCCTCGACCTGCCCGGTCAGCACCCGCTGCTGCCGCTCGAGCGCATCGACCCGCACCCCGAGATCGGTGATCGGCGAAGTCGACGGCGTGCCCACCGGCACCGCCGCCGGCGCCGACTCGGGTGCGATCTCGGGCTCGAAGAACTTGGGGTCGCCGCCCGGAAAGACCTTGCGCTGCACCGCGCGCATCTGCGCCTCGAGGCTGCCGATACGCTTGCCGAGGACGGTCGGATCGGTCTGCGCGGCGACCGGCGCCGCGAGCGACAGGAGCACCAAAGCCACCAACTTCACGAGCGATTTCCAGCTGTTGCGGGTGCCGGCGCGGCGCGCGCGAGCAGGTCGGCGGCATCGAGGCTGACGTTCTTGACCGTCTCGACCGGGCCGCCGAGCGGGGGCAGCGCGCGGCCGTCGACGGTGATCCCGAGCGCCCCGGCGCGGCCGGTCCACAGCTTGAGCCCCGGCGTCGCCGGCACGTCGTAGCGCTCGCCCTTGGCGAGGACCGCGGTCTTGATCGTGACGACCTTGCCGACCGCCGGATCGAAGCCCGAGATGCGGTACCACGCGTCCTCGCTGGCGGTGATCGCCACGCGCCCCGCACCCGCCGGCACGACTGCCGGCGGCGCAGCGACCGCGGGTACCGTCCGCACCGGAGGCGGCGTCGGGGGCGTCGACACGACCGCGACCTGCGGCTCGGCCGGCAGGTCGCGGTCGAAGAGGCCGGCGCTATAGGCGACGACCCCGGCGACGATCGCCACGACGCCGACGATGCTCAGCGTCAGCATGCCGCGCGGCGGCAACCGGCGCTCGTCGAGCGGCGCCATCGCCGGCGTCACCGGGACATGCGCGGTCTTGCTCGTCTCGGCGCGGAACTGCGCGCCCGCGGCCTCGGGATCGAGCCCGACGGCGCGGGCAAACGACTTCACGAAGCCGATCGCGTATGGCAACGCCGGCAGCCCGTCGTGGGCGTCATGCTCGATCGCCGCAAGGTGGCGCACCGGCACGCGCGTGTCGCGGGCGATGTCGACGAGATCGAGGCCCGCGGCCTTGCGGGCATCGCCGAGCAGCGCGCCGAGCCGGTGCGCGGCGAAGCCGTCGTCGCTGGGAACGGTCAGGTCGGTCTCCATGGCGGTCCCTCGGCAGAACGCGGCGGCAGACTCGCGCCTGCGCGCATTCAAGTCAATCGCCCGACACCCCTGGTCCCGTGCGCGGCCTTGTTGCGGCGCAGCGTATGGCGTACAGGGCGGCCTTCACATACTCTCGATTTCAGGATTCCAGCATGCGCTTGCGCAATGTCGCGATCATCGCGCACGTCGACCATGGCAAGACCACCCTCGTCGATCAGATGTTTCGCCAGTCGGGCACGTTCCGCGACAACCAGCGCGTCGCCGAGCGGGCGATGGATTCGAACGACCTCGAGCGCGAGCGCGGCATCACCATCCTCGCCAAATGCACCTCGGTCGAATGGCCCGACCCCGTGACCGGCGACGTCACCCACATCAACATCGTCGACACCCCGGGCCACGCCGACTTCGGTGGCGAGGTCGAGCGCATCCTGTCGATGGTCGACGGCGTCATCCTGCTGGTCGACGCCGCCGAGGGACCGATGCCGCAGACCAAGTTCGTCACCGGCAAGGCGCTCGCGCTCGGCCTAAAGCCGATCGTCGTCGTCAACAAGATCGACCGCCAGGACGCCCGCGCGCAGGCGGTCCTCGACGAGGTGTTCGACTTGTTCGTCACGCTCGAGGCCTCGGACGAGCAGCTCGAGTTTCCGGTCCTGTTCGCGTCGGGGCGCAACGGCTATGTCGGCTATCATAGCGACGTCCGCGCGGGCGACCTGACGCCGCTGTTCGAGACGGTGGTCAAGCACGTGCCCGCGCCCGCCGCCGATGTTGACGGCCCGTTCAAGATGCTGGTGTCGCTGCTCGACCGCGACTCGTTCGTCGGCCGCATTCTGACCGGGCGCATCCTGTCGGGGACGCTCCGGCTCAACATGCCGATCCGCGCGCTCAATCCCGACGGCACGGTCGCCGAGGAGGGTCGTGCCGCCAAGATCTTCGCCTTCCAGGGCCTCGAGCGGGTTCCGGTCGAGGAGGCGCACGCCGGCGACATCATCGCCATCGCCGGGCTGACCAAGGCGACCGTCGCCGATACGATCGCGGATGTGCAGGTCACCGAGCCGCTCCATGCCCAACCGATCGATCCGCCGACGCTGGCGATGACCTTCAGCGTCAACGACTCGCCCTACGCCGGCCGCGACGGCTCGAAGGTCACCAGCCGGATGATCGCTGACCGGCTCAAGCGCGAGGCCGAGGGCAATGTCGCCGTCCGCGTCACCGAATCGGCTGAGAAGGACGCCTTCGAGGTCGCCGGCCGCGGCGAGCTCCAGCTCGGCGTGCTGATCGAGACGATGCGCCGCGAAGGCTTCGAGCTGTCGATCAGCCGCCCGCGGGTGTTGTTCGATACCGACGAGAGCGGCAAGCGCACCGAACCTTATGAGACCGTCGTCATCGACGTCGACGAGCAATATTCCGGCACGGTCGTCGAAAAGATGGCGAGCCGCAAGGCCGAGATGACCGACATGCGCCCGTCGGGCGGCGGCAAGACCCGGCTGACCTTCTCGGCGCCGGCGCGGGGGTTGATCGGCTACCACGGCGAGTTCCTGTCGGACACCCGCGGCACCGGCATCATGAACCGCCTGTTCGACCGCTATGGCCCGTACAAGGGGCCGATCAGCGGCCGCGGCAACGGCGTCCTGATCTCGACCGAGACCGGGGAGGCAGTCGGCTACGCACTCGGCTATCTGCAACCGCGCGGCGTTCTGATGATCGAGCCGGGCGAGGCGGTCTATCAAGGCATGGTCATCGGCGAGAATGCGCGCGACGACGATCTCGAGGTCAATCCGCTCAAGTCGAAGGCGCTGACCAACTTCCGCGCCAGCGGCAAGGACGACGCGATCCAGCTCAGCCCGCCGAAGCGGCTGACGCTCGAACAGGCGATCGCCTATATCGATGAAACCGAGCTGGTCGAGGTGACGCCGAATTTCATCCGCCTGCGCAAGGTCCACCTCGACCCGAACGCGCGCAAGCGGGCCAGCCGCCAGGTCGCCAACGGCTGATGTCCGGAGCGCTACGGCGACTTCATGCCGTATCTGCAACCTTTCATCGCACCCAGGGTTGACACGTCGAGACTGTCTCGAAGGATTTGAGTCATGGCTGAGTACGAACCCCGCACCACCGCCGACGGACGCCCGATCGTCGTCGAACGCACCGAACGCCGGAGCGGACTCGGCTGGCTCGTCGCGCTGCTGGTCGTCGTCGCGCTGGTGGTTGCCGCCTTCGCGTTCAAGCTGATCAACATCGACCAGACCGCGTCGGGTTCGCTGCCGACGGTTAAGGTCGACACCGCCGGCGGGTCGCTGCCCAAGTTCGATGTCGACACTGCCAAGGTCGACGTCGGCACCAAGACGACCGATGTGACGACTCCGACGGTCGACGTCGGCACGAAGAAGACTGAGGTCGAAGTGCCGACGCTCAGCGTGGAGAAGGCTGACGACGGCAAGTAATGCCGATCCTCCAGATCATCGCGGCGGTTTTGCTGCCGCCACTGGGCGTCTTCCTCGCCCGCGGCATCGGTAGCGACTTCTGGATCAACTGCGTGCTTACCCTTCTCGGCTACGTACCGGGTGTTGTACATGCATTATGGGTGGTGCTAAGCGGCCGGGCATGAGCCCGGCCGTCGGCTTTCCCGCTTCGATCATCATGGCGGCAGCACTCGACGAAGCGCGAGCGGCGGCCGATCGCGGCGAGGTTCCGGTGGGCGCAGTCATCACCGACGTTGCCGGAACGATCGTGGCGTCTGCAGGAAATCGCACGCGCGAGTGGTCCGATCCCACGGCGCACGCCGAGATCGTCGCACTGCGCGTCGCGTGCGCTGCTGCTGGCAACGAGCGACTGGTTGGTCACGACCTCCACGTCACCCTCGAACCTTGCGCGATGTGTGCTGCCGCAATCAGTTTCGCGCGGATTTCCCGGCTGTATTACGGGGCCGCCGATCCGAAGGGCGGCGGGGTCGATCACGGCGCGCGCGTCTATAAGCAGGCGACTTGCCACCACCGTCCGCAAGTCTATGGCGGCATCGGCGAGGACGCCGCTTCGGCGCTCCTGCGCGACTTCTTCGCCGTCAGGCGCTGAGCTGGTGCGGGCGGGGGGAATCGAACCCCCATGGGCCAAGCCCCACGGATTTTCTTACCAGCTACGGTTTTCACCGCCGCCCCAAAGGGCGTTTGTGGTCTGGACTATCCCTTCACCATGCTCCAAAACGGAGTGTAGGTGCTGCCCGTCTAGTCTCTACACCTTCCCGACGGCGTCGCCGGGCTTGGCTCGGGATCGCCATTCGACAGGGTTCCCCGAATTTGAGCAGTTCTGCATCGCGCGTTTCCGCGCGAGCACTCAATGGCTTCAAGTCCGTTGCGTCTACCAGTTTCGCCACGCCCGCGCGATACTCTCTTAGCCAGCGCGCGATTTGCCGCCAAGCACCATCTAATCGGCAAGCTGCAGTTCACGCTCGGCGACGAGCCCGGTCGCCTCTTCGGGGGTCATCGGCCGGCCGAACAGATAGCCCTGGACTTGGAGGCAGCCGAGCGCGCGAATGATCTCGAACTCCTCGCGGGTCTCGGTGCCTTCGGCGGTCGTCGTCATGCCGAGGCTGGTCGCCAGCGCGACGATCGACTCGATGATCTTGATCGCCTCGCCGGTCGGCATGGTGGCGCGCGCGACGAAGCTGCGGTCGATCTTGATGCGGCTGAAGGCGACCTTCTGCAGATAGCCGAGCGACGAATAGCCGGTGCCGAAGTCGTCGAGCGCGAAGCGGATGCCGATCGCCTTCAGCTCGCGCAGCACCGCGATCGTCGCCGCCTGCTCGTTCAGGAACAGGCTCTCGGTGATCTCGAGCTCGAGCCGGTCGGGCGCGATCCCGCTGTCGGCGAGAGCGCCGCGGACGATGCCGGCGAGGTCCGGATCGTCGAACTGCAGCGGCGACAGGTTGACCGCGATGCGGACGTGAGGCGGCCACTCGGCCGCCTGAGCGCAGGCTTGGCGGATGACCCAGGCGCCGATCGTGGCGATCAGCCCGATCTCCTCGGCGACCGGGATGAACTTCAGCGGCGGGATCAGGCCGAGGTCGGGGTGATGCCAGCGCAGCAGCGCCTCGAAGCCGACGATCGCCTCGTCGGCGGCGTCGACCACCGGCTGATAGGCGAGGCGCAGCTGGCCGGCGGCGAGAGCGCCGCGCAGGTCGTTCTCGAGCGCGCGGCGTTCGTCGGCCTTGTCCTTGATTGCCGGCACGAAGCGGCAGGCGTGGCCGCGCCCGGTGCCCTTGACCTCGTACAGCGCGAGGTCGGCCGAGCGCAGCAGCAGGTCGACGGTGTCGCCGTCGGCTGGCCCGAGGGCGAAGCCGACGCTGGCGCCGATCGACACCGATGCGCCCTCGATGACGAACGGCCGCGTCATCGTCGCGACGATCGCGCGCGAGGCCGCCTCGGCGCGCCGGACCGAGCTGTCGGGCAGGACCACGGCGAACTCGTCGCCGCCGAGCCGGCCGATCACCGCCTCCGACCCCATCGCCGTCCGCAGTCGCGCGGCGACGTCGCGCAGCAGCCGGTCGCCGGCCGAATGGCCGAGCGTGTCGTTGACCGGCTTGAACCGGTCGAGGTCGACGAACAGCGCCGCGCAGGCGCCGCCGGAACTGCTCGCATGCGCCAGCGCCTCGTCGAGCCGCTCGCGCAGCAGCGTTCGGTTGGCGAGACCGGTCAGCGCGTCGAAGCGCGCGAGATGGGCGATGCGGTCGTCGCTCGTGCGGATGTCGGTGATGTCGGAGCCGACTCCGCGGTAGCCGGTGAAATTGCCGTGGACGTCGTGTTTGGGCGTCCCTGACAACTGCCACCAGCGCGTCTGGTCGCCGACCCTGACCGGCATGACGAGGCCGCGAAACGGCCGGGCGTGGTCGAAATGCTCGGTCAGCGTCCGGATCGCAAGCTTGGCCTCGACGCCGCGCTGGGGACAGCCGAGCATCGGCAGCAGGTTCTCGCCGAACATCAGCTCGTGCGCGCGGCCGGCGACCGCGGCGAAGCGCGGCGAGACATGCGTCAGCCGCCAGTCGCGGTCGATCTCGAACAGCCAGTCGCTGCCGTTCGCCTCGAACTCGCTGAGCAACAGGCCGATGATCGCGTTCTGCTCGTCGTGCTCGGCCTGGGTCCGCATCCGCGCCATCATCGAGAAGCTCGCCACCATGACGCCGCGGATGACGATGACGGCGAAGGTGAGGACGCACAGCTGCGCCGGCCAGGACGCCAGTGGCCCCCCCGGGGGCACGCCGAACAGCGCCGCCGCGGCGATCATCGTCACCAGCGCGATGCTGCACGTCGGCAGGTTCGAGGTCGCGAAGCCGCACGCGCCCATGATCGCCAGCGTCATCAGCGACAGGTGGATCTGCTCGCGGTAGTCGGCCAGCGGCAGCAGGTAGAGCATCAGCAGCGACCACCACGCGCCGAGCGCCAGCACGCCGGCCGAGACCAGCCACAGCTGGGCGCGGCTGACTATGAGCACGCGCGGCCGGCGGCGGCGGTAATCCCAGACGGCGAGCCCGAGTCCGCACAGCACGATCAGCGCGAGAAAGAAGGTGGCGAGCACGACATGATCGCCGACCCCGACCATGACGAAGGCGAGCGCGGTGATGTTGACCGCGATGCAGGCGACGTTGAACGGCACGTAGCGGCTGATCGAGCTGAGCTGCGCGCCGCGGACGCGGGCCCAGAACGGGTCGTCGCCGTGGCGGAAGCCGAACACCTCGGCCCAGCCGATCGCCTTGGTCACCGCAATCGGCGGCCGGAACATCGCGGTCATGCGCTCGACTCCACGGCCGCGGAAATCGCGTCCGTACGCCCAAGCAAACGGCGGCGGCGGTCAATTGCTTAGCGGCGGCTCCAGCGTCCGGCTGCGCGCCTGGGCATAGGTGCCGAGCAGGCGCACCCAATTGCTGTGGTAGCGCAGCTCGTCGAGCGCGCGGGCGACCGCGGGGTCGTCGGGGCTGCCCTCGATATCGGCGTAGAATTCGGCGGCGGAGAAGGCGCCGTTCTTCAGATAGCTTTCAAGCTTGGTCATGTTGACGCCGTTGGTAGCGAAGCCGCCGAGCGCCTTGAACAGCGCCGCCGGGACCGAGCGCACCTCGAACAACAGGCTCGTCATCATGTCGCGCCCGGCGACGGCGGGCGCCGGCTCGCGCGCCAGCACGACGAAGCGCGTCGTGTTGTGCGCCGCATCCTCGATGCCCTCGGCGAGGACGTCGAGGCCGTAGAGCTCGCCCGCCAGCCGCGACGCGACCGCGCCGAGGTGGGGCTCGCCGCGCTCGGCGACGAGCGCGGCGGCGGCGGCGGTGTCGGCGTAGATGTCGGACGCGATGTTCCAGGCGCGGAGCGTGCGACGGACCTGGCCGAGCGCCTGCGGATGGCTGACAGCGGTGCGGATCGCATCGCGGTGCGTGCCGGGCAGGCCGAGCAGGCAGTGGCGGACGCGGACGAAATGCTCGCCGACAATCGACAGGCCGGATTCGGGCAGCAGGAAGTGGATGTCGGCGACCCGCCCGTGGAGCGAGTTCTCGATGGGGATCACTGCATGGCCGGCGCGGCTCGACTGCACCGCGTCGAGCGCCTCGTCGAAGGTGAAGCACGGTAGCGGCAGCCCGTCGGGGAAGCGTTCGCGCACCGCCTGGTGCGAGTAGGCGCCCGGCGCCCCCTGGAAGGCGACCGCCCAGCCTGGCCGCGCGGCGGCGGCGGCGGCCATATCGGCGACGAGACGTGCGGCGGGAGCGGGGTAGGTCTGCATCGCCGCGCTGGCTTAGGCGGCGGGTGGCGGCGGAGCAATGCTGCAGTGCGACGTTCAATAGCTTGCGACCGCGGAAGGCCGCAACTATGGTCCGCGCAAATTTGCCAGGGCCCGGGCGCGCGGCCCTTTTCCGGAGAGCATCGTGGACAGTTTCGAGTGGAACAAGATCGCGGGCTGGATTCTGGCGGCGGCGATCTCGGTCCTCGGCCTTGTCCTCGTCACCGGCGAAGTCTTCCATCCCGAGAAGCCGGCCAAGCCCGGCTATATCGTCGAAGGTGTCGAGGAAGTCGCCGCCGCCGGTCCGGCGAAGGTCGCCGACAAGCCGATCGAATTCTACCTCGCCTCGGCGAGCCCCGAGAAGGGCGCCGACGTCTTCAAGAAGTGCGGCGCCTGCCACAATGCCGTCAAGGGCGGCGCGGCGGGCATCGGCCCCAATCTCTGGGGCATCGTCGGCGGTCCGCACGCGCACATGCCGGGCTTCGCCTATTCCGACGCGATGGCGGGGACTAAAGGCAAGACCTGGGGCTGGGACGAGATGAACCAGTGGCTGCTCAGCCCCAAGGCCTATGTCCCGGGCACCAAGATGGCGTTCGCCGGCATCAGCAAGCCCGAGGACCGCGCCGCGGTGATCGCCTACCTCAACAGCCAGAGCGACAAGCCGCTGCCGATCCCGCC
>CAXUEV010000050.1:0-9261 GCA_964250105.1 uncultured Sphingomonadaceae bacterium | reverse complement strand
CCCGCCGCCGAGCGCGCGGTCGAGCTCGGCGATGCCGGTCGACAGCCGCGCCGGCAGCGCGACGTCGTCGTCGAGCCGCGTCAGCCCGATGCTGCGCCCGCCGGCGTCGAGCGCATGCTTGGCCGAGAACGGCGTCACCACCGCCCCCGCCTCCTGCTCGATCGTGTTCCACGCGTCGCACTCGCCGCACTGCCCCGCCCAGCGCGGACTGACCGCGCCGCACGACTGGCAGACATAGCGAAGCGCGGCGCGGGCCATGCGGAGCTCCCGTGAACGAAGGAAGAACGTAGCGGGCGTGGGGGCGGATGGCAAGCAGTGGATGGGGGACGTTAAAAGCGGGCGTTCGGCACGCCCCCCGCTGCCGAACGCCCGTTCTCGCCCTGCCGCGGCAGTCGATCGCGGGTCAGGCGGCGGCGGTGCGACGGCGGGTGCGGAGGCTGGTGCCGACGATGCCGAAGCCGGTGATCAGCAGCGCCCAGCTGGTCGGCTCGGGGACGGCGCCGAAGGGCACGGCGACACCGGGCGTCGTCTCGTAGCGGAAGCCCTTGAGGACCGAGCCGGCGATGTCGGCATAGCCGTACTGATAGCCCTGGCCGAGATCGAAGCGCAGACCGACGAGACCCTCGACGATCGAGAACGGCACCGCCGCCGGCGACGCGTACGATGCGAACTGCGCCAAGTTGGCGCCGGGGCCGAAGCTGCCGCCGCGGTTGAAGAAGTAGGAGGTCGGGCGCGGCGGATCGTAGAACGGCGCGCCGAGGCTGGCGACCTCGGTCGAGCCGCCGGTCGAGACGCCGGCCGGATCAAAGGCGAAGAAACCCTTGTCGACGGTGGTGAAGGTCACCGTGCTGCCGCCGCCGAAATCGTACGTATAGGGCGTGTCGTAGAAACTCACGCCGCCGAGCGCGACCGTCTTGACTGCCGCGCTCGCCGTGCCGGCGACAGTCATCATCGCCAGCCCCAGGATCATCAGCCGCATCGCTACCTCCGAAACTTACCGGAACATTAACGTCCCGGTGAGGATACGCGGCGGACAGTGGGCGGATGCAGCCGGAGCGGTTCGATGCGACGAATGGTTAATGAATTATTAAAGACCGGGACTGCGCGGCCCGGTCTCTAAATGCTCCGGGCTACATCGCGCCGGCCGACGCCATCGCCTTGACCTCGGTCAGATGGTGCTCGACAACGGGCACGATATTGCCGGCGACGCTCTTCAGATGGACCTTGTCGCCGTCGCGGGCATAGGCCTGCTGGAAGACGAGCGTCTCCTGGTGCGCCACGACCTGCTGCTTCTTGTACAGCGCGTCGCGCTTGGCGCCCGAGGCTTTGCGAAGCGCGGCGATCATCGACGCCTGCTTGGGCATCAGCTTCGGGGGTGCCGGGGTCAGGCCGTCGGCCTTGGCGGCGGCGACGACCTCGGCGGTCGACTTGGTATGGTCGTCGACCATCATCTGGGCGTACGACTTGAGCTTGGGGTCGTTCGTCTCGGCGAGCACGAGCTTGCTCGACTCCATCTCGTACTTGTCGCTCGCGCCCGCCTTGGCGACATAGGTCGCGGCGCTCATCGTCGCCGCCGACGCCACGGCCGGCGACAGTGACATGGCGGCAATCAGGATCAACTTGTTCATCGACTTTGGCCTCCCATTATGATTGCCTCGTCAATGCCCGGCCGCGCGCGCGGTTCCGTGAGCGGTGGTGCGGTCGCCTTGCCACGCCTCCGACTCGATGCTAACTGCCCGGTCGCCGATGCCGGGGGTCCGTTCAGGCGGTTTCGCATGGGCATCATCCGGGCCAATCTCCTGTTGGGCGAGTTTCGTGGAAACATCGGGCGGCATCGTTGCTGGACTGTCGGGACGCTATGCGACCGCGCTGTTCGACCTCGCGCGCGAGGCGAAGTCGCTCGACGCCGTCGCCGCCAGCCTGGCGGCGCTCAAGGCGGGCCTTGCCGAATCGGCTGATTTCCGCACGCTGACGACGAGCCCGGTGATCGGCCGGGCGGCGGCCGAGAGCAGCATCGCCGCGCTCGCCGAAACCTTCGGCAGCGATCCGCTGACGCGGAACTTCCTCGGCGTGCTGGCGAAGAACCGCCGCCTCGCGGCGCTGCCGGCGATCATCCGCGACTTCGCCAAGCTGACCGCCGCCCAGCGCGGCGAGATCACCGCCGACGTCACCAGCGCCCACCCGCTCGACGCCGACCAGCAGGCGGCGCTCCGGGCCAAGCTCCGCACCGGCCTCGGCGCCGAGGCCGCGCTGGTGCTCAACGTCGACCCCGAGATCCTCGGCGGGCTGATCGTGCGCGTCGGCTCGCGCATGGTCGACAGCTCGCTCCGCACCAAGCTGAACACGCTCGCGCAAGCGATGAAAGGTTAGACCATGGATATCCGCGCCGCCGAAATCTCGAAGGTCATCCGCGATCAGATCGCGTCGTTCGGCACCGAGGCCCAGGTCAGCGAAGTCGGCCAGGTGCTGTCGGTCGGCGACGGCATCGCCCGCGTCTTCGGCCTCGACAACGTCCAGGCGGGCGAGATGGTCGAGTTTCCCGGCGGCATCAAGGGAATGGCGCTCAACCTCGAGGCGGACAACGTCGGGATCGTCATCTTCGGCTCCGACGCCGGCATCAAGGAAGGCGACACGGTCAAGCGCACCGGCACGATCGTCGACGTGCCGATCGGCAAGGGTCTGCTCGGGCGCGTCGTCGACGGCCTCGGCAACCCGATCGACGGCAAGGGGCCGCTGACGGACGTCGTCCGGTCGCGAGTAGAGGTCAAGGCGCCCGGGATCATCCCGCGCAAGTCGGTCAACGAGCCGATGCAGACCGGGCTGAAGGCGCTCGACGCGCTGGTCCCGGTCGGCCGCGGCCAGCGCGAACTGATCATCGGCGACCGCCAGACCGGCAAGACCGCGGTGGCGATCGACACGTTCATCAACCAGAAGGGCCCGAACGCGGCCGCCGGCGACGACGACGGCAAGAAATTGTTCTGCATCTATGTCGCGATCGGCCAGAAGCGGTCGACCGTCGCCCAGATCGTCCGCGCGCTCGAGGAGAACGGCGCGATGGAGTATTCGATCGTCGTCGCCGCGACCGCGTCGGAGCCGGCGCCGCTCCAGTTCCTCGCGCCGTACACCGGCTGCACGATGGGCGAGTATTTCCGCGACAACGGCATGCACGCGGTCATCGTCTACGACGATTTGTCGAAGCAGGCGGTCGCGTACCGCCAGATGTCGCTGCTGCTGCGCCGGCCGCCGGGGCGCGAGGCCTATCCGGGCGACGTCTTCTATCTCCACAGCCGCCTGCTCGAGCGCGCGGCGAAGCTCAACGACGCCAACGGCAACGGCTCGCTGACCGCGCTGCCGATCATCGAAACGCAGGCGGGCGACGTCTCGGCGTACATCCCGACCAACGTCATCTCGATCACCGACGGCCAGATCTTCCTCGAAACCGAATTGTTCTTCCAGGGGATCCGCCCGGCGATCAACGTCGGGCTGTCGGTCAGCCGGGTCGGCTCGGCGGCGCAGACCAAGGCGATGAAGAAGGTCGCCGGCTCGATCAAGCTCGAGCTCGCCCAGTACCGCGAGATGGCGGCGTTCGCCCAGTTCGGCTCCGACCTCGACGCGTCGACGCAGAAGCTGCTCAACCGCGGCGCGCGCCTGACCGAGCTGCTCAAGCAGGGCCAGTTCAAGCCGATGCCGTTCGAGGAGCAGGTCGTCAGCATCTTCGCCGGCGTCAACGGCTTCATCGACGCCGTCCCCGCGCGCGACGTCACCCGCTACGAGGCCGGGCTGCTCGCCGAGATGCGCACCAACCACGCCGACCTGCTGACCGCGATCCGCACGTCGAAGGACATCTCCGACGACAGCAAGAAGGCGCTGAACGCCGCGCTGACCGAGTTCGGGCGGACGTTCGCGTAACCTAGATGGCCAGCCTCAAAGCCCTCAAGGTCCGCATCACCTCGGTGAAGTCGACGCAGAAGATCACCAAGGCGATGAAGATGGTCGCCGCCGCCAAGCTGCGCCGCGCGCAGGAAGCGGCGGAAGCCGCGCGCCCCTACGCCGAGCGGATGGCGGGCGTGATGGCGAGCCTCGGCGCGCGCGTCACCGTCGGCCCGGAGTCGCCGCGGCTGCTCGCCGGCACCGGCCGCGACCAGGTTCACCTGCTCGTCGTGGCGACGTCGGACCGCGGCCTCGCAGGCGCGTTCAACACCAACATCGTCCGCGCCGTGCGCCGCAAGATCGAGGAGCTGACCGCAGCGGGCAAGACGGTCAAGCTGCTGATCATCGGCCGCAAGGGCCGGGCGCAGCTGGCGCGCGGCTACCGCGACAACATCGTCGACACGGTCGACCTGGGGCACGTCAAGCGGCTCGCCTACAGCGACGCGCAAGGCATCGCCGAGGACATCGTCCGCCGCTACGAGGCGGGCGAGTTCGACGTCGCCCACCTGTTCTTCGCCCGCTTCCGCTCGGCGCTGGTGCAGGAGCCGACCGGCATCCAGATCATCCCGGTGCCGCTGCCGCCCGCCGCCGAAGCCGCGACCGGTGCCGGCGCGCCGCCGGCGGTCGAGTACGAGCCCGACGAGGAGGCGATCCTCGCCGACCTGCTGCCGCGCAACCTCGGCATCCAGGTGTTCCGCGCGCTGCTCGAGAACGCGGCGTCCGAACAGGGCAGCCGCATGACGGCGATGGACAACGCCACGCGCAACGCCGGCGACATGATCAACCGCCTGACGATCACCTACAACCGCACGCGCCAGGCCGCGATCACCAAGGAGCTGATCGAGATCATCTCGGGTGCGGAGGCGATCTAGTGGATGCCGACGCTCGCGATGTTCGACGGCATCCGGATAATGATGCATCCGGACGATCACGATCCACCGCATTTTCACGTCCGCAAGGCGGGAGCGAAGGCCAAGATCGAAATCGAGTCGGGCCGGGTGATACGCAGCGACTTGGACCGACGGACAACGGCGAAGGTGCAGACATGGCGTACAATCAACCAGTTTGCTTTGTTAACGTCCTGGACCCGCTGCCAGACGCTGACGACGACGACGAAATAGTCCGCGTTGGCGAGATATGGGCCGATCCGATTTCGGTGGAGGTCGCTGGTCCGTTGACGCTGTTCGTCACGTTCGCTGACGGCATCGCGGGCAACGTCCGCTTCGAGCCGGCCTACCTGACGGGTGTTTTCGCCACGCTGAAAGACCCGGCTTATTTCGCGCAGGTCGGCATCGCGTACGGCGCGGTGAGCTGGCCGAACGAGATGCCCGACCTAGCGCCCGACGCAATGTACGACGAGATCAAGGCGCACGGCGAGTGGGTGCTCGCATGACATTTCGACGGATTGTGCATCCGATAACCGTCCCGACCGAGGAATAGCCATGGCCACCACCCCCACCACCAACAACATCGGCCGCGTCAGCCAGGTCATCGGCGCGGTCGTCGACGTCCAGTTCGATACCGAGCTGCCGGCGATCCTGTCGGCGCTCGAGACGCGCGTCGAGGACCGGCGGCTGGTGCTCGAGGTCGCGCAGCACCTCGGCGAGAACACCGTCCGCACGATCGCCATGGACGCGACCGACGGGCTCGTCCGCGGCCAGGCGGTGACCGACACCGGCGGCCAGATCCGCGTTCCCGTCGGGCCGATGACGCTCGGCCGGATCGTCAACGTCATCGGCGAGCCGATCGACGAGCGCGGCCCGATCGGCGCGGCGACGACGATGCCGATCCACGCCGACGCGCCGCTGTTCGTCGACCAGGCGACCGACAATTCAATCCTCGTCACCGGCATCAAGGTCATCGACCTTCTCGCGCCCTATGCCAAGGGCGGCAAGATCGGGCTGTTCGGCGGCGCCGGTGTCGGCAAGACCGTGCTGATCCAGGAGCTGATCAACAACATCGCCAAGGGCCACGGCGGCACCAGCGTGTTCGCCGGCGTCGGCGAACGCACGCGCGAGGGCAACGACCTCTACCACGAGTTCCTCGAGGCCGGCGTCATCGCCAAGGACGCCGACGGCAACGCCATCAGCGAGGGCTCGAAGGTCGCGCTGGTCTACGGCCAGATGAACGAGCCGCCGGGCGCGCGCGCCCGCGTCGCGCTGTCGGGACTGACCAACGCCGAGTATTTCCGCGATGTCGAGGGGCAGGACGTGCTGTTCTTCGTCGACAACATCTTCCGCTTCACCCAGGCGGGTTCCGAAGTGTCGGCGCTGCTCGGGCGCATCCCGTCGGCGGTCGGCTACCAGCCGACGCTCGCCACCGACATGGGTGCGCTGCAGGAGCGGATCACCTCGACCAACCGCGGCTCGATCACCAGCGTCCAGGCGATCTACGTCCCCGCCGACGACCTGACCGACCCGGCGCCGGCGACGTCGTTCGCCCACTTGGACGCGACGACCGTGCTGTCGCGCTCGATCGCCGAGCTCGGCATCTATCCGGCGGTCGACCCGCTCGATTCGACCAGCCGCGTCCTCGAACCGCGCACCGTCGGCGAGGAGCATTACGCCGTCGCGCGCTCGGTCCAGGAAGTGCTGCAGAAGTACAAGTCGCTGCAGGACATCATCGCCATCCTCGGCATGGACGAGCTCAGCGAGGACGACAAGCTGACCGTCAGCCGCGCGCGCAAGATCCAGCGCTTCCTAAGCCAGCCGTTCTTCGTCGCCGAGATCTTCACCGGCACGCCCGGCGTGTTCGTCGCCGTCGAGGACACGATCAAGGGCTTCAAGGCGATCGTCGCCGGCGAATACGACCATCTGCCCGAAGCGGCCTTCTATCTCGTCGGCACGATCGAGGACGCCGTCAGGAAGGGCGAGAAGCTGGCGCAGGACGCGGCGTGATCGACACGGCCGGAGGCCCTCGCTAGGCTGGCGCCATGACCGTCGACACCCTCAGCCTGGCGCGCGAGCTTCGCGCCGCCGACCTGGCCGGGCCGCAGGCCGAGGCGATCGCAGCGGCGATCGGCCGGGCGGTCACCGAGACGTCGGCGACGAAGGACGATCTCGCCCGTGTCGAGGCCAGCCTGAGGTTGGAGATCGCCCGGCTCGACGGGAAGATGGAGACCAAGGTCGAGGCGCTGCGATCGTCGCTGCTGTCATGGTTCGTCGGCACGCAGCTTGCCGTCGGCGCTCTGGTCGTGGCGCTGGTCAAACTCATTCCACAAGGTTGAACATGCCCGACACGCTCCACTTCGAACTCGTCAGCCCCGAGAAGCTCCTGCGGTCGGCGCAAGTGTTCATGGTCGTCGTACCCGGGACCGAGGGCGACTTCGGCGTGATGCCGGGCCACGCGCCGCTGGTGTCGACGATCCGCCCGGGGGCGATCCAGGTCTTCGCCGCGAGCATGACCGACGTGCCCGAGCGCATCTTCATCGACGGCGGCTTCGCCGAAGTCGGGCCGGGCGGCCTGACGATCCTCGCCGAAAGCGCGACCCCGGTCGCCGAGCTCGACGTCGAGGGCGCCGCGCGCGACCTGGCGGCGGCGCGCGAGCAGCTGCGCACCGCGAGCGGCGAGGCCGAGACCAGCGCGGCCGAGAAGCGAATCGCGCGGTTCGAGGCGATGCAGGCGGTCGCGGTCAACTAGGCTCGGGACTCGATCACACCAGAAGGTGATGGCGCAGCGAGGAAGTCCCCTTTTGCGTCCGCCGCCGATCGATGGATCTCGATGCTGGTGAGTCGATCGCGACCGAGCGCCATGCGCCGCCATGCCCGGTCAGCGCCTCGAATACCATGAACCAGACACCCTGCCGGCTCCAGCGGTGGAAGCGATTGTCAATGGTCGTGTGCGGGCCTGAGTCGTGACCTTGTCTTCGCGTCGGTCAGCCGTGCGCGGCGGCGAGCGCGGTCAGCAGCAGCAGGGCGACGATGTTGGTGATCTTGATCATCGGGTTGACCGCGGGGCCGGCGGTATCCTTGTACGGGTCGCCGACGGTGTCGCCGGTGACCGCGGCCTTGTGCGCCTCCGATCCCTTGCCGCCGTGGTGGCCGTCCTCGATATATTTCTTGGCGTTGTCCCACGCGCCGCCGCCGCTCGTCATCGAGATGGCGACGAACAGTCCCGAGACGATCACGCCCATCAGCAGCGCCCCGAGCGTGGCGAAGCCCTGCGCCTGGCCGGCGACCGCGGTGATCAGGAAATAGACGACGATCGGCGCCAGCACCGGCAGCAGCGACGGCACGATCATCTCCTTGATCGCCGCCCGGGTGACGAGGTCGACCGTCCGCGCATAGTCGGGCCTGGCGGTGCCGTCCATGATGCCGGGATTGTCGCGGAACTGCGCGCGGACGTCTGTGACGACGTCGCCCGCCGCACGTCCGACCGCGGTCATGCCCATCGCTCCGAACAGGTACGGCAGCAACGCCCCGAGCAGCAGCCCGACGACAACATAGGGGTTCGACAGCGCGAAATCGACCTGGAGGTTGCCGAAGAACGCCCTGAGGTCGGTGGTATAGGCGCCGAACAGGACGAGCGCCGCGAGCGCCGCCGAGCCGATGGCATAGCCCTTGGTCACCGCCTTGGTCGTGTTGCCGACGGCGTCGAGGGCATCGGTGCGGACACGGACGTCGGCGTCCATGTGCGCCATCTCGGCGATGCCGCCGGCGTTGTCGGTGACCGGGCCGTAGGCGTCGAGCGCGACGACCATGCCCGCTAGCGCCAGCATCGCCGTGGCGGCGAAGGCGATGCCGATCAGGTTGGCGAGGCTGTAGGCGACGACGATGCCGGTGCAGATGACCAGCGTCGGCAATGCGGTCGCTTCGAGGCTGATCGCCAGCCCCTGGATGACGTTGGTGCCGTGGCCGGTGGTCGACGCCTGGGCGATCGAGCGCACCGGGCGGAAGCCGGTGCCGGTATAATATTCGGTGATCCACACCAGCAGCGCGGTGACGCCGAGCCCGACCATCGCGCACCAGAACAGCCGCATGCCGTCGAAGTCGCCGATCGCGGTCGCCGGATCGCCGAGCACCGCGTGCATGTCGCCCAGCACATAGGCCATCGCCGCGTAGATCGCCGGGATCGACAGGATCGCGGTCGTCCAGAAACCCTTGTACAGCGCGCCCATGATGTTGTTCGCCGGCCCGAGCCGGACGAAATAGGTGCCGACGATCGAGGTCAGGATGCAGACGCCGCCGATGATCAGCGGCAGGCTGAGCAGCCGGCCGAGCGCCTCGCCGCCGACGCCGGGCAGCAGCAGCGCCGTCAGCACGATCGTCGCGCCGATGGTCACGACATAGGTCTCGAACAGGTCGGCGGCCATGCCGGCGCAGTCGCCGACAT
>CAXUEV010000049.1:0-9403 GCA_964250105.1 uncultured Sphingomonadaceae bacterium | reverse complement strand
CGGTTGCCGGCGACACCGCCGCCTCGCCGGCGACGGCCCGCCCATGAACGAGCTCAGCCCGCTCCGCGTCGCCGGCGCCCGCGGCGATGCCCGCGCCCTCCGGATCTCGATGATCGCCGATCCCGGCGAATCGGCGCCGCTGTTCATGGGCCCCGGCGAGCTGCCGGCCGTCCCCGGCGGCACGATCAAGGTGCACCACCTCGAACTCGGCGGCGTCGTGCCGGCGCTGCCGATCCTCGCCGAGACCGACGTCCTGATGCTCGAGGTCGACGCCGGCGCGCCGAAGCAGCTCGACGAGTTCGCCCGCATCGCCGACGAGATCGGCAAGAGCCTCCCGCTCATCGTCGCCAGCCGGACGCTCAATTCGCGGAACGCGCGGCAGCTGCGCGCGCTCGGCGTCGTCGAGCTGATCTCGATCCCGATCGACGTCACCGAACTCACCGAGGCGCTGGCGACCGCGCAGCGCGCGATCGTCGGCCGGCGCACCGTCGCTCCCCGCGGTCGCACCATCGCCATGCTCGGCACCGTCGGCGGCGCGGGCACGACGATGCTCGCGACCCAGTGCGGCTGCGCGTTCGCCGCGACGCGCTCGGCGTGCCTGATCGACCTCGACATCCAGGCGGCGACCGCCGCCCTCTATCTCGACCTCAAGCCGCATCTGGGGATGCTCGACCTCGTCGAGGCGCGCAACCGGCTCGACGCGGCGCTGCTCAAGTCGGTCGCCGCACACCATGGCTCGGGGCTGGCGGTCATCGCCGGGCCGCCCGAGCTCGCCCCGCTCGACCTGCTGAGCCCGTCGATCGTCGGCCATATCCTCCGCCTCGCGCGCGAGAGCTTCGAGGTGGTGGTGCTCGACCTGCCGACGGTCTGGACCGACTGGACCCTCGCCGCGCTCGGCAAGTCGGACGTCATCTGCCTCGTCACGCCGCTGACCGTTCCCGGCGTGCGCCAGGCGCGGCGGCAGCTCGACATGCTCGAGGCGAACGATCTCGGCCCCGCGACGCGCATCCTCGTCAACCGCATGCCCAAGCAGATGTTCCGGACGGTCGACCTGCGCCAGACCGAGGCGGTGCTCCGCCGCAAGATCGACTTCCGCGTGTCGAACGACTATCCGACCGTCAGCGCCGCGATCGACCAGGGCCGCGTCCTCGCCGGCATCAAGGCGAAGACGCCGCTCGTGCGCGAGATCGACGGCATCGTCCAGCAGATGCTCGCCGAAGTCCCCGTCAAGGCGACGCGATGATCTGGCCCAACCGGCGGACGCCGCCGGTCGTCCCCGAAGCGGTCGTCGAGGCCGGGGCGGAGCCGGTGGCCGATACCCGGCGGCCGCGCGCCGACGCCGCCGCCGACCGCAACTGGTACAACACCGACCTGATGGTCGATCTCCACCGCGGGCTGATCGACCGCATCAACCTGTCGGCGCTCGAAACCATGTCGCGCGCGCAGATCGGCCACGAGACGGGCGAGCTGATCCAGGAGATGCTCGCCGAATCGGACCAGGCGCTCAACGCCAGCGAGCGTCGCCAGCTCGTCGACGACGTCCTCGACGAGCTGCTCGGGCTCGGGCCGCTCGAGCCGCTGCTCAAGGACCCGAGCATCACCGACATCATGGTCAACACCTGCGACACGGTCTTCGTCGAGCGCCAGGGCCGCATCGAGAAGGTCCAGACCCGCTTCAAGGACGAACGGCACCTGCTGCGGATCATCGGCAAGATCGTCAGCAGCGTCGGCCGCCGCGTCGACGAGTCGTCGCCGATGGTCGACGCCCGGCTGGCCGACGGCAGCCGCGTCAACGCGATCATCCCGCCGCTGGCGATCGACGGCTCGATCCTGTCGATCCGCAAGTTCTCGGCGACGCCGGTCGATATGGACCGCCTGGTCGACTACGGCAGCCTCCCCCAGGCGGCGGCGAACGTGCTGCGGGCCATCGTCCAGGCGCGCCGCAACGTCCTGATCTCCGGCGGCACCGGATCGGGCAAGACGACGATGCTCAACGCCATGTCGTCGTCGGTCGCCGCCAGCGAGCGGATTGTCACCATCGAGGATTCGGCCGAACTCCAGTTGCAGCAGCGCCATGTCGTCCGGCTCGAGACGCGCCCGCCGAACATCGAGGGACGCGGCGAGATCACGCAGCGCGACCTCGTCAAGAACGCGCTGCGCATGCGCCCCGACCGGGTCATCCTCGGCGAGATCCGCTCGGGCGAGGCGTTCGACATGCTCCAGGCGATGAACACCGGCCACGACGGCTCGATGACGACCGTCCACGCCAACACGCCGCGCGATGCCCTGTCGCGCGTCGAACAGATGATCGGCATGAGCGGCATCGACATCTCGCCGGGATCGGCGCGGGCGCAGATCGCGTCCGCCGTCCACGTCGTGGTCCAGCTCGAACGTCTGAGCGACGGCAAGCGGCGGGTCACGTCGATCGCCGAGATCACCGGCATGGAAGGCGAGGTCATCCTGATGCAGGAGATCTTCAAGTTCCAACGGCGCGGGCTCGACAGCCGGCGTCAGGTCGTCGGCGGGATGACGGCGACCGGCATACGCCCGAAGTTCCTCCAGGAACTGGTGGAACGCGGCATCGAGCTTCCGGCCAACACCTTCGATCCCGACCCGAGGTACGTCGCGGCATGACCAACCTGCCCGACGTCATCGTGTCGATCGCGATCTTCGCCGCGGCGATGCTCCTGTTCGAGAGCGTCCATATCTATCTGCGCGAGGTCATGCAGGCGCGCAAGCGGGTCTCCGAACGACTCGAACTGCTCGCCGCGGGACACCGGACCGAGGTCATGTCGCGCTTCCGGCGCAGCGGCACCGACACCGAGCGCAACCGTGCGGTCGACTGGATCGGCCGCCGGCTCGTTCGTGCGGGCATCCGCACCGCGCCCGCCCGGTTCCTGCTGCTTATGGTGCGGGTCACGCTCGCTCTTGCCGTCGGCCTTCCGGTCGTCATGAAGATGAACGGGCATCCGCCATCGGTCACGAGCATCGTCGTCGCGGCGCTGTTCGCCGGTGCCGTCGGCTGCGGTCTGCCGCTGCTCGTGGTCGACATGAAGGCGGCCAGGCGCCTCAAGAAGTTCGAGCAGCAGTTCCCCTCGGCGCTCGACATCTTCGTCCGCGGGCTGCGTGCCGGGCATCCGGTGGGCGCGGCGCTCGAACTGCTGACGACCGAGGTCGCCGACCCGACCGGTGCGGAATTCGGCGTGGTCACCCACGAGGTCAACTACGGGCTGAGCCTCAAGCAGGCGCTCGACAATCTCGCCGAGCGCGTCGGGACCGCCGACGTCCAGATGTTCGTCGTCTGCGTTAGCATCCAGAGCGAGACCGGCGGCAACCTCGCCGAAATCCTCGAAAGCCTGTCCAAGGTCATCCGCGAGCGCGCCGGGATGGTGATGAAGGTCAGGGCGCTCGCGAGCGAGGGCAAGATGTCGGGCATGATGCTGTCGGTGCTGCCGGTGCTGACGTTCGGCCTCGTGTTCCTCAACTCGCCGAGCTTCTACCTCGACGTCGCCGACGACCCGCTCTTCCTTCCCGGCGCCTGCATGATCCTCGTCATGTATCTCGCCGGCATCCTGACGATGAAGAAGATGACCAATCTCAAGGTATAGGCAATGACCGCGGAACTCCTCCTCTCGCTCGTCCTCGGTCTCATATTCGGCGCGGTCGTCATCGCCATCATGGGCATCGCCGCGGTGCTCGATCGTCGCGTCGACCTGCGCCGCCGCCTGAACTCGGGTGGCGTATCCACGGGTCCCGCCGACGATGCCACGCTGCGCATGGACCAGACGTCGGCCTGGTGGGCGCGTGCCGTCGCCGCCGTCGAGCGATACGGCATTTCGCTCGATCGCCCGGCGACCGATCCGCAGCGCGAGAAGCTGCAGCAGGCGGGCTATCTCCATCCTGCGGCCCTGCGCTTCTTCGAACTGCTGCGGGTGGTCCTGACGCTGGCGCTGCCGCTGCTCGCCGTCGCCGTGACGCTGCTGCTGACCGACAGCAGCCTGTCGTCCGCCAAGCTGTTCATGCTGATCGGCGGTTCGGCGCTGGCGGGCTGCTTCCTGCCGAACATCTATATCGGTCATCGCCGCAGCAAGCGCCGCGAGGAAATCCTGAACGGCTTTCCCGATACGCTCGATCTGATGCTCGTCTGTATCGACGCCGGACTCGGCATCGATGCGTGCTTCAAGCGCGTCGGCGCCGAGATCGTGCGCTCGCACCCGCTGCTCGCGGAGCAGTTCGCCATGGTCGCGCTCGAGATGCGCGCCGGCAGCGGGCGCGAAGATGCCCTGCGCGGGCTCGCGCGGCGGACGGCGATCCCCGAGATTTCTGCCTTCGTCACGCTCCTCGTCCAGGCGCAGCGACTCGGATCGAGCATCGCCCAGGCCATGCGCATCTACGCGGTCGAGATGCGCGAGAACCGGCGGATGCGCGCCGAGGAGAAGGCGCACCAGATCCCGGTCCTGCTGTCGATCCCGCTGGTCGTGTTCATGCTGCCGACGATGATGTCGGTGCTGATGCTCCCCGGCGCGATCATGGTCATGCACAACGTCATCCCGACGATGAAATAGGCCGATGCCGGTGGCTACGATCGTCGCTCTCGCCGCCCTGCTCTGCGTCGTCGGCGCGGCGGTCGACGACGTCCGCCGTTACATGATCGCCGACGCGTGGCCGATCGCCATCGCCGTGCTGTTCGCCTGCCACGCGCTGTTCGTCCCGCCGGCATCGTGGCTGTCGCATCTGGCGGCGCCGGGGCTGGTCTTCGCCGTCGGGCTGGCCGGATTCGCGCGCGGCTATATCGGCGGCGGCGACGTCAAGCTGCTGACGGCGGTCGCCGCCTGGACGGGTCTCGGCGGACTGGCCGATCTGCTCGCGGCGACCGCGGTCGCCGGGGGCATCCTCGCGCTGGTCCTGATCGTGGCGCGGTCGTCCGCGCGCGCCGGCACCGGCGGGCGGTTCTTCGACACGACGGCCCCGGTGCCCTACGCGGTCGCCATCGCCGCCGGTACGCTCGCCTGGGCCTGTATCACGACGTTCGGACGTTAGGCGGGAAGCTCGCCGCGCGACCTGAGCATCGCCCGGCGGGCGCTGCGCAGGCCGAACGGGACCGACGCGGCATAGGCGATGCTGATCAGCGACAGCGTCATCCACGGCACGGTGAACAGCGCGCCGGCGAACAGGCCGACCGCGAGCAGCACCGCCAGCCGCCATTCGGGGCGCAGCCGCGGCGAGCCCCAGCTATAGGTCGGCAGGCTCGACGCCATGAGGAAGGCGACGACGATCATCACCGCCGCGGCGACGACCCCGCGGGTGTAGAGGCCGTAGTCGGCGTCGCCGAACGACAGCGCCGGAACCACCGGTGCCAGCCACAGCCAGACGAAGATCGGGCTCAGCGCGAGCCCCGCCCCGACCGGCGCCGGCACGCCGATCAGATAGCCCGGACGCCGCGCGGGCGGGTTGGCGGCGCCGATCCCGGCGTTGAACCGCGCCAGCCGCAGCGCGCAGGTGACGGCGTGCGCCAGCGCCACGATCCAGCCGATGCCGGGCAGGTATTGCAGCGCCCACAGGTACATGATCAGCGCCGGGGCGACGCCGAAGGCGATGACGTCGGACAGCGAATCGAGCTCGGCGCCGAAGCGGCTGGTGCCCTTGAGCAGGCGGGCGATGCGGCCGTCGATGCCGTCGAGGACGCCGGCGACGACGACCGCCGCCGCCGCCTTGTCCCATTCGCCGGCGATGCCGAAACGGACGCCGGTCAGGCCGAAGCACAGCGCCAGCACCGTCACCGCGTTGGGGATCAGCGCGCGGATCGGGATGACCCGTCCGAAGCGGCGCGGCGGCGCCGGGCCGCCGGCGTCGGTCACTGCGTCACGCCGACCGTGACATCCTCGTCGCCGCGCCGCGCCAGCACCGTCTCGCCGGCGACGCAGCGCTGGCCGGGCAGCACCTGGCAGCCGTAGCCCGCCGGCAGGTAGACGTCGACGCGGCTGCCGAAGCGGATCAGGCCGATGCGCTGCCCGGCGACGACGCTGTCGCCGGCATGGACGAAGCGCATGATCCGCCGCGCGACGAGGCCAGCGATCTGGGTGAAGCCGATCCGCGTGCCGTCGGCGGCGTCGACGATGAAATACTGGCGCTCGTTGTCGTCGCTCGCCTTGTCGAGGTCGGCGTTGAGGAACTTGCCGGGGACATAGACGACGCGGCTGACGGTGCCGGTGATCGGCGTGCGGTTGATGTGGACGTCGAACACGTTCATGAAGATCGACACACGCCGCATCGGCGCCGCGCCGCCGATGCCGCCCTCGCCCGCGAGCTGGCGCGGCACGGCGACGTCGCCGACCATGCACACCATGCCGTCCGCCGGCGACACGACCAGCCCGCTGCCCTGCGGCGTCACCCGCTCGGGATCGCGGAAGAACGCCGCGACCCACATCGTCACCCCGGCCATCAGCCAGCCGGCGACGCTCCAGTCGAGGACGAAGCCGAACACCAGCGTGACCGCCGCGGCGATGCCGACGAACTTGCGCCCCTCGGGGTGGAGCGCCGGCACGTGGTACTTGGCGGTCGCGGGCAGGTTCGGCGTATCTGTACTAAGCATGTAACGCACCATATCGGCCACCGTCGGCGCTGACAATGTGCGACCGCCCTGCTACGCGGCGGCGATGACCATCGCCTCGCTGTGCCTGTTCTGCGGTTCGCGCGACGGCGTCGACCCGGCCGGCCTTGCCGTCGCCGACGAACTGGGTCGCCTGTGTGCCGCGCGCGGGCTGGAGCTGGTCTACGGCGGTGGCGGGATCGGTCTCATGGGTGCCGCGGCGCGTGCCGCGCTTGTCGCGGGCGGCCGCGTGGTCGGCGTGATGCCGCGCCTGCTCGTCGACCGCGAAGTCGCCCAGCCCGGCCTGACCGAACTCATTGAAACCACATCGCTCCACGAGCGCAAGGCGGTGATGTTCGCCCGCTCCGACGCCGTCGTCGTCCTCCCCGGCGGCATCGGCACCCTCGACGAACTGTTCGAGGTCATGACGTGGAAAAGCCTCGGCCTCCACGCCAAGCCGATCTTCCTCATCGGCGGCAATTTCTGGCGTCCTTTCCTCGACTTGCTCGGCCATCTCGACCGCGCCGGCTTCGCCTATCCCGGCGTCTTCGCGCTGGTCGAGCCGCTCGCCGGGATCGACGCGCTGGCCGCGCGGCTCGACGCCAACGGCGTTGCCCGTACAGCGCTCGCCCCTTAAGAGGAGGCGCTCCAACGCGAGGAACCCATGGCCAAGATCAAGGTGAACAACCCCGTCGTCGAGCTCGACGGCGACGAGATGACACGGATCATCTGGCAATGGATCCGCGAGCAGCTGATCCTGCCATATCTCGACATCGACCTGATCTATTTCGACCTGTCGATCGAGAACCGCGACCTGACCGACGACCGTGTCACCGTCCAGTCGGCCAACGCGATCCGCGAGCACGGCGTCGGCGTCAAATGCGCGACGATCACCCCCGACGAGGCGCGCGTCGCCGAATTCGGCCTCAAGCGGATGTGGAAATCGCCCAACGGCACGATCCGCAACATCCTCGGCGGCGTCGTCTTCCGCGAGCCGATCGTCATCCAGTCGGTGCCGCGACTGGTGCCCGGCTGGACCAGCCCGATCGTCGTCGGCCGCCACGCCTTCGGCGACCAGTACCGCGCGACCGACTTCCTCGTCCCGGGCCCCGGCCGTCTGATCATGAAATGGGTCGGCGAGGACGGCGACGAGATCGAGCACGAGGTGTTCCACTACCCGTCCGCCGGCGTCGCCATGGGCATGTACAATCTCGACGATTCGATCCGCGACTTCGCCCGCGCCTGCCTGAACTACGGCCTCCAGCGCGGCTGGCCGGTCTATCTGTCGACCAAGAACACGATCCTCAAGGCCTACGACGGCCGCTTCAAGGACCTGTTCGAGGAAGTCTATGTCAAGGATTTCAAGGCCGACTATGTCAAGGCCGGTCTCGTGTACGAGCATCGGCTGATCGACGACCTCGTCGCCTCGGCGCTCAAATGGTCGGGCAATTTCATCTGGGCGTGCAAGAACTACGACGGCGACGTCCAGTCGGACATGGTCGCGCAGGGGTTCGGCTCGCTCGGGCTGATGACCTCGGTGCTGCTGACGCCCGACGGCCAGACGGTCGAGGCCGAGGCGGCCCACGGCACCGTCACCCGCCACTATCGGATGCACCAGCAGGGCAAGCCGACGTCGACCAACCCGATCGCCTCGATCTTCGCCTGGACCGGCGGGCTCAAGCATCGTGGCAAGCTCGACGCCACGCCCGAAGTCACCGCCTTTGCCGAGACGCTCGAGCGCGTCTGCGTTGAGACCGTCGAGCAGGGCGCGATGACCAAGGACCTCGCCATCCTGATCGGCCCCGACCAGGCGTGGATGACGACCGAGCAGTTCTTCGCGGCGGTGCGCGCGAACCTTGATCTGGCGATGACGGCGTGATCAGTTCATCCTCGGCGATAAGCCGGGGATTGGGGATGATATGGACACGCGGAAGGGCAAGAAGCTCCACGATACGGTCGGCTTCCTCGGGCTGCGCGCGCAGGCGACCGCGGTCGGCCTGTTGCAGGTGACGACCGAGCTGATCAGGGCGGGCGTGCTCGACGACGCCGCGGTGTCGCGGATCAAGGAGGCGATCTTCGACGATCTGGCGCTGTCGGCGCCGCGCTCGATGTCGCGCACCGCGTACGAAGCCATGCTTCACCGCCGTCTCGACGACCTGTTCGCGCGCACCGAACAGGGCTGACCGCCATCGAGGCACGACCATCGTGGCGAACCTGGCCGCCGGACGCATCGCCGTCGTGCTGCACGATTTCTCGGGCGGCGGCAGCGAGCGGGTGGCGATTACCCTCGCCAACGACTGGGCGGCGGCGGGGCGGCAGGTCACGCTGGTCTGCGGCACCGAAGCCGGTCCGTTCCGGGCGCAGGTCGCCCTCGGCGTCGTCGTCCGTCCGGTCGCGCCGCCGGTCGTCCGCGGACCGGCGTCGCGTGCGCGGCTCGGACGCGCGGTCGCGGCGATCCTGCCGGCGATCGGCCCCGACATCGTCGTCGGGCCGGGCAATTTCCATGTCGACGTCCTCGCCGCGATGCTCGCCGACTATGGTCGGACGGCGCCGCCCGTCGTCTGCAAGCTGAGCAATTCGCTGCGCCGGCCGGGCCGGACCGCGATCGAACAGGCGTTGTTCGCGATGGCGCTCACGGCCGCCACGCGGCGGTTCGCCGGCCTCGTCGCCCTGTCGCCACGCCTCGCGGCGGAGGCGCAGGGCGTGCTCGGACGGCCGGTCGGCTGGCTGGCCAATCCGGTGGTCGACGACGACTGGTCGCGGCCGGTGTCGCGGCCGCGGACCGGCGTCGTCGTCTGCGCCGGCCGGCTGAGC
>CAXUEV010000048.1:0-9449 GCA_964250105.1 uncultured Sphingomonadaceae bacterium | reverse complement strand
AGCGTCCTCACAGCGACGCGCGCAGCGTCGCGCGGACGCCGCGGTAGGCGGGGTCGTAGACGAGGTTGGTGCCCAGGCTCGCCGCCATCGCGCCGATCAGCTTGGTGCCGATGCCGGTGCCCTTCGGCGCCGCCGCCGGCGATAGACCGGTGCCGTCGTCCTCGACCTGGAGGACGAAGCGGTGATCGCCGTCGCGCGCCAGGGCGATGCGGATTTCGCCAGCGATTCCCTCGTCATAGGCATATTTGCAGGCGTTGCTGACGAGCTCGTTGACGATGACGCCGAGCGACACCGCCTTGTCGGTCGACAGCCGGATCGGCGCCGCCGACAGCGTCATCTGCCGCGGCGAGCCCGACGTCGACCACGTCGCCTCGAGCTCGCTGACCAGCGCCCGCAGATAATCGTCCATCGCCACCCCCGAAACGTCGTCGGACGTATACAGCCGCCGATGCACCTGCGCTATCGCCGCGATCCGGTTCTGCGTGTCGGCGAGCGCGTCGCGCGCCGCCGGGTCGGCGAGCGCCCGCGACTGCATATGGACCAGGGCCGACACCAATTGCAGGCTGTTGGCGACGCGGTGGTTGACCTCGTGCAGCAGCGCCTCGAGCCGGGCGTTGCTGGCACGCAGCGCGTCCTCGGCGGCCTCGGTCTTGCGCTTCAGCGCCACTTGCGCCAGCGCGGTCTCGATCGCGGCGGCGAGCAGGTCGAAGAAGTCCTCGCCGATCGTCTTGACCACATAGTCGATCGCCCCCGCCTTGAGCGCCGCCACCGCGATCCGGCTCTCCTCCGAGCCGGTGACGTAGATGATCGGCGGCACGACGGGCAGCGCGCGCAGCGCCTCGAGCGTCGTCAGGCCGTCGTAGCCCGGCATGTAGTGATCGACCGCGATCAGGTCGAAGTCGCGCGCCGTCGCCGTGGCGACGCCGGCCTGGCCGCTCGTCGCGCACTGGATGTCGTAGCCCCGCCGGCCGAGCGCGCGCATCACCAGCCGGCCCAGCGCCTCGTCGTCGTCGATGTAGAGGATGCGCGGGCGTTCGCTCACGCGTCGGGCTCGATCGCCGGCACCTGGATCACCGACAGGAACAGGCCGAGCTGCTGGATCGCCTTGGCGAAGCTCTCGTAGTTGACCGGCTTGGTGATGTAGACGTTCGCCCCGAGATCGTAGCAGCGCTGGATCTCGTGCTTGTCGTCGGTCGTCGTCAGCACCACCACCGGGGTGCGCTTGAGCAGCGGGTCGGCCTTGATCTGCCCGAGGATGTCGATGCCGCTCATGTCGGGCAGGTTGAGGTCGAGCAGGATCAGCGCCGGGCCGTTCTGCGCCGGGCCGTGCGGCGAGTTGAACAGATAGTCGAGCGCCGAGGTGCCGTCGACGTAATGGATGATCGCGTTGGCGATCCCGGCGCGGCGGATGTTCTTCTCGATCAGCCGGGCATGGCCGTCGTCGTCCTCGATCATGATGATGTTGACGCTGTGGCTGTCGGTCACGGCGCAACTCCCCGCTCGCGTTTGTCGATCACAAGTTCCGCTGGCAGCGATAGCCGGAAGGTCGAGCCCTCGCCAAGCGCCGAGATGCAGCGGATCACGCCGCCAAGTCTGTACGACAGCGCACGGACATGCGCGAGTCCCAGCCCCTCGCCCGGCTGGTCCTGGACGCCCGAGCGGCGGAACAGGTCGAAGATGCGGTCGTGGTCGCGCGGCTCGATCCCGCGACCGTTGTCGACGACTTCGATCACCACCCGGTCGCCGACGTCGGCGCCGCGGATGGCGATGCGGCCGGGGCGCCCCGGCTGCAGATATTTGACCGCGTTCTCGACGAGGTTCGACACGATCTGCTCGAGCGCCAGCCGGTCGCTGGTCAGCGTCGGCAGCGGCCGCACGATGTCGACCTCGGCGCCGAGTTCGGTCAGCCGGTGCTGGAGCGCGTCGCGGACGCTGGCGGCGAGCTCGCCGAGGTCGATCGGCACCGGCGTCAGCGTCCGCCGCCCTTCGCGCGACAGCCGCAGGATCGCGTTGATCAGCCGGTCCATCTTCGCCGTCGACGAGCGGATGAAGCCGATCGCCTCGGGCAGGTCCTCGCGCGCGGCGAGCCGCGCGGCATCATCGAGCAGCGTCGGAGCCGTCGCCTCGACGCGGTCGATCAGTCCGGCGAGCGGCACGATCGTCGCCTCGAGCTCGGCGGTGAAGCCCATGACGTTGACCAGCGGCGAGCGCAGGTCGTGGCTGACGATATAGGCGAAGCGCTGGATCTCCTCGTTCGCCCGGGTCAGCTCGACGGTGCGGGCGGCGACCGCGCCTTCGAGATTCTCGTTGAGTACGCGCAGCTCGGCCTGCGAGCGGTTGAGGTCGCCGGTGTAGCGCCGGATCACCCAGATCGAGCTGACGCCGACGAGCACGAGCAGCGTGCCGGTGACGGCGAGCACCACGTACAGGCGTCGTGCGCTCTGCACCTGCTCGCGGTTGCGGACGACGAGCAGCGCGTCCTCGGTCGCGATCATCTCGCCGACGAGCGCGCGGATCGTCCGCATCCGGTGGAGACTGGTATCGACGCCGAATTCGGCCATCGCCCGCATCGCCAGGTTCGGGCTCTGCATCAGCGCGATCGAGCGCGCGGCGGAGGCGCGATGCGCCTCGGTCACGGCGCGCAGCCGGGGGATGCGCGCCTGCTGGACCGGATTGTCGTCGGTCAGCGCCGCGATCCGGTCGATCGCCTGCGGCAGCGCCGTCATCATCGCCTCGTAGGTGGCGAGCGTGCCGGCGGTCGGCTGGAGGATATAGCCACGCCGCGCCGTCTCGAGCCGCTCGCTGAGCAGGCCGTAGCGGTTGAGCGCGTTCTTGACCGCATAGCTATGCTCGACCCAGGCGCTGTGCTGCTGGTTGCGGACGACGCTGAGCACCGCGGCGGCGCCCGCGGCGAGCAACGTCAGGAAGCCGATCGTCATCGCGGCGAACACCGCGCGCTGGAAGAACCGGCTCGAGATCGCCATGCCGCGCGCGCTTCAGCCGGTCAGCCGGATGCGGTCGCGGCCGGCGACGTCCTGGATATACTGCCACGCGACGCGGCCCGAGCGGTTGCCGCGGCCGGTCGCCCACGCCAGCGCCGCGGCGTCGTCGACCGCCAGGCCGTAGGCGCGGGCATAGCCGGCGACGATCGCCAGATAGGTCGGCTGGTCGCAGTTGTGGAAGCCGAGGCTGAGCCCGAAGCGGTCGGCGAGCGCCAGCCGGTCGTCGAGCACGTCGCGCGGATTGACCGCGGCCGCCGCCTCGGCGTCGGCGTGCTCGCGCGACACGAGGTGGCGGCGGTTCGAGGTGACGATGATGCGGACATTGTCCGGCCGCGCCTCGATGCCGCCGTCGAGGATCGAGCGCAGCGCCTTGTACTGGCGCTCGTCGGCCTCGAACGAGACGTCGTCGGCGTAGACGAGGAAGCGGCGCGCGACGGGGCCGAGGCGGCGGAACAGGTCGGGCAGGGTGCCGAGGTCGTCGCGCGCGACCTGGACCAGCGCCAGCCCCGGCACGGCCGCTTGGATGCTGCGGACCAGCGAGCTCTTGCCCATGCCGCGCGCGCCCCACAGCAGCACGTCGTGCGCCGCATGGCCCGCCGCGTGGCGCCGCGCATTGTCGAGCAGCGCCGCCTTCTGGCCGTCGACGCCGACGAAGCGGTCGAGCGGCTGCGCCGGCGGCGCGGGCACGATGCGCAAGGCGGCGTGCTCCCAGACGAAGGCGTCACCGGCGGCGGGATCGGCCGATGCGGCACGGGCAGGCGCCAAGCGATCGAGCGCATCGGTGATGCGCGCCAGCGCGTCCGCGATCCGGGCAAGCAAGGCGTCGTTCATCGCCGCCGGGTTAGGCACTATGCCGCCGGCGTACAACACCCGTTTGCTCCGCCGGACGGTTCCGCATATAGAGCCGCCACCCGACCGTCGACGGAAGCCACCGCAATGTTCTCATCCCCGGCCTATGCCCAGGCGGCAGCGGCCACCGGCGGCGCTGCCCAGATCCTGCAGCTGGCGGTGCCGTATGTCGCGATCTTCGCGATCTTCTATTTCCTGATGATCCGGCCGCAGCAGCGCCGCGCCAAGGCGCACCGGGCGATGCTCGACGCGGTCAAGAAGGGCGACGAGGTCGTCACCGGCGGCGGCCTGATCGGCCGCGTCACCCGCGTGCAGGACAACGAGCTCGAGGTCGAGGTCGCGCCGACGGTCAAGCTCCGCGTCGTCCGCGGCACGCTGACCGACGTCCGCACCAAGCCGGTTCCCGCCGCCGCCAACGACGCCGCCCGGAGCTAAGGTCTCCTCGTGCTCGGCTTCCCGACCTGGAAGGTGTGGACGATCGTCGCCACGCTGGTGCTCGGCGTCCTCTTCGCGCTGCCCAATTTCGTGCCGGCGGCGACGCGCGCGCAGCTGCCGGCGTTCGTGCCGACCGCGACGCTCAACCTCGGCCTCGACCTGCGCGGCGGCAGCCACATCATGCTCGAGGCGGCGATCGACGACGTCCGCCGGCAGAAGCTCGACCAGCTCGAGGAGATCGCCCGCACCGAACTGGCGCAGGCGGACGGCGGTGCGGTCGCCTTCCGCGACCTCGGCATCTCCGGCGCGGAGGGCGGTCAGGCGCGCGTCGCGCTGACCGTGATCGATCCGACGACGCTCGACCGCGCGGTCGAGACGCTGCGCAAGGTCACCCGCCCGGTCGGCAACCTGACCGGCGAGCGCGACGTCGACGTCGCCGTCGTCGACGGCAACCGCGTCACCCTGACCCCGACCGACGCCGGCATCGCCGCCGCGACCAACGGCGCCATGGAGCAGGCGGTCGAGGTCATCCGCCGCCGCATCGACGAGCTCGGCACGCGCGAGCCGACGATCGTCCGCCAGGGCGACAACCGCATCGTCGTCCAGGTCCCCGGGCTGCAGGACCCGAGCGCGCTGAAGGCGCTGCTCGGCAAGACCGCCAAGCTCGAGTTCAAGCTGGTCGACGTCGACGCCGACCCGGCGCTCGCGGCGCAGAACCGCGCGCCGCCGGGCAGCCAGATCCTGCCGTTCGCCGACCAGCCGGGCACGATCGTCGTCAAGCGCCGCGTGATGATCACCGGCGACCAGCTCGTCGACGCGCAGATCTCGCAGGACGACGACGGCCGGCCCGCGGTCAGCTTCCGCTTCGACGCGACCGGCGGCCGCCGCTTCGCCAAGGCGACGCAGGAGAATGTCGGCAAGCCGTTCGCCATCATCCTCGACAACAAGGTGATCTCGGCGCCGCGGATCAACTCGGCGATCCTCGGCGGCTCGGGCATCATCACCGGCAACTACACGACCGAATCGGCCAACCAGTTTGCCATCCTGCTGCGCTCGGGCAAGCTGCCGGTCGAGCTCAAGGTCGTCGAGGAACGCACCGTCGGCCCAGATCTCGGCGCCGACTCGATCCGTGCCGGCAGCCTCGCCGCGGGTGCCGCGATCGTCGCCGTCGCGCTGCTGATGATCGTCACCTACGGCCGCTTCGGCGTCTATTCGGTCATCGCCCTCGTCCTCAACGTCGTCATGATCCTCGGCGTCATGTCGGTCGTCGGCGCGACGCTGACGCTGCCCGGCATCGCCGGGCTGGTGCTGACGATCGGCGCCGCGGTCGACGCCAACGTCCTGATCAACGAGCGCATCCGCGAGGAGCAGCGCAAGGGCCGCGGCGTCATCGCCAGCGTCGAGGTCGGCTTCCGCGACGCGACGCGCACGATCTGGGACGCGAACTCGCTCAACATCATCGTCGCCGTCATCATGTTCCTGTTCGGCTCGGGGCCGATCAAGGGTTTCGCCGTCGTCCTGTCGATCGGCATCGCCACCAGCGTCTTCACCGCCGTCACCGTCGTCCGCCTGATGGCCGCCCGCTGGCTCTCCTCCACCCGCCCGAAGGCGCTGGCGATATGAAATTGATCCTCCCCGGCACGGGGAGGGGGACCGCGCCCTCTCGGGCGTGGTGGAGGGGCGTCGCCACATGACCGGCGTTCCGCCGCTGGTCCACGCCGCGCGCAAGCTGCGCCGCGAGATGAGCCTGCCCGAAGTCATGCTGTGGCAGGCGTTGCGGCAACGTCCCGACGGCCTGAAGTTCCGCCGGCAGCACGCCGTCGGCGCCTATGTCCTCGATTTCTACTGCGCTTCCGCCAAGCTCGCGATCGAGATCGACGGACGTGTGCACGATGCGCCGGAACAGGTGCGGGGCGATGCGGCGCGCGACGCCTGGCTCGGAGAGCGCGGCATCCGATGTATGCGGATCGCCGCGCCGCGGGTACTCGCCGACCACGTGCGCGTCGCGGCGTCGATCGTGTCGATGGCGAAGGTCGGCCCGGTCGCGGCGCCCCTCCACCATCGCAAGGGCGATGGTCCCCCTCCCCGTGCCGGGGAGGATCGAACGGATTCAGGACTTTTGCCATGCCGTTGAAGCTGATCCCCGACAATACCAACATCGGCTTCGTCCGGCTGCGCTTCCTCGCCTTCGGGCTGACGCTGCTGCTGACGATCGGGTCGATCGGGCTGCTGGTGACGCGCGGGCTGAACCTCGGCGTCGATTTCGTCGGCGGGCTGACGATGGAGGTGGCGTTCGCGCAGGCGCCGCCGCTCGACCGGCTGCGCGCCGAGGTCGAAGGGCTCCAGGTCGGCACCGCGGCGCTGCAGGAGTTCGGCAACGCCCGCACCATCCTGATCCGCCTGCCGCTTCCGCCGGGCGATCAGGCCGCGGTCCAGCGCGTCGTCGCCAAGGTCCAAGCCGACCTCCGCGCCAAATACGGCGACGTCAGCTTCCGCCGTACCGAATCGGTCAGCGGCAAGGTCAGCCAGGAGCTGATCCAGAAGGGCCTGCTCGCGGTGCTGCTGTCGATGGCGGCGGTGGCGCTGTTCACCTGGTTCCGCTTCGAATGGCATTTCGGCGTGTCGACCGTCGTCGCGCTGGTCCACGACGTCACCGTGACGCTCGGCTTCTTCGCGCTGACGCAGCTCGAGTTCGATCTGAACGTCATCGCCGCGATCCTGACGATCATCGGCTATTCGCTCAACGACAAGGTCGTCATCGACGACCGCATCCGCGAGAACCTGCGCAAGTACCGGCAGATGGACATCGGTCCGATCATCGACCTCAGCGTCAACGAGACGCTGCCGCGCACCGTGATGACCAGCCTGGCGATGATCGTCGCGCTGACGGCGATGCTGCTGCTCGGCCCCGACGTCATCTTCGGCTTCACCGCGGCGATGCTGCTCGGCATCGTCGTCGGCACCTATTCGTCGATCTTCGTGTCGTCGTCGCTGCTGATCGCGCTCGGCGTCAAGACCAAGCCCGACGCCCCCGTGAAGAAGGCGGGCGCGCCGGTCAACGCCGAGCGGGTGCGCCGCTAGACCATCTGGCCGACGCCGTCGCACGACAGGTCGAACGCCGCCAGCCCTGCTTCGAGATAGGCGGCGAGCATCGGCAAATCGAGCAGGAAGTCGGCGGCGTCGTCCACCTCCTCGGTCGCGTCGTCGAGCGCGTCGGCCCACTCGCTGGCGTCGAACGAGCCGCGTCCGATCAGCGCGAGCGCGATCAGCTCGGCCTTCTCGTCGTCGGCGAGGTCGTCGATGACGACGCGCAGTTCCTCTTCGGTCGGGTTGTCGCCGTCGTCCTCGAGCTCGTCGACCGCGCCGTCGTCGGCCGCGTTCGATGCGTCGTCGGGATCGGTGTCGGGGATCAGCGCCTCGAACTCGCGCGCGCGGAGGACGATGCGGCAGACGGTCTCGAGCGGGATGGTCAGGTCCATGATCGTCCTTCGGTGGCGTGGCTGCGGGAACGTCGGCCGTAGGCCGCGGTTCCGCGCGTGCCGCTCCCGGACTGACGCTCGACAGCCGCCGCCGTAATGGTTAACGTGCGTTATCGGGCAAGCTATGGGGGGCGAGCGATGAGGCGACCGTACGGGTTGGCGGTGGCGGCGCTGCTGGCGCTGCCGGCCGCCGTGCAGGCCGACGTGACCGGGGTCGTCACCGGCACCAGCGCGAAGATCGAGTTCCTGCCCGGCTTCGCGCCGAACCCGAGCGGCGTCACCGACTTCGCCGGCACCGAGATCGACGAAGCGCGCGCCGATCCGAACGCGTTCGGCGGTGCCGCGGTCGCGGCGAGGTCGCGCGTCGACGCCAAGTCGATCGCCTTCCGCAACGGCGGCGCCGTCGCCGGGCCTTACACGCGGACGACGACGTCGACGTCGGTCGACATCAGCTTCGTCAACGACGGCTCGACCGCGGTGCGGCCGCAGCTGCTGTCGACGATCCTGCCGGCGGGCTTCGGCATCTATGTCGGCGACGCCGGCGGCAGTTGCGCGCCGGCTTCGGTCACCGAATGCGCCGAGACGACGCGCGGCCTGACCTTCGCCGGCTTCGTGCCGAGCGTGGGCGGGCTCTACCCCGACGCGCTCGCCGGCGCCTCGTTCGGCTTCCAGATCCTCAGCGACGGCGTCGAGATCTACAGCCTCAAGGGCTCGGTGACACTGCGCCACGACGCCGTCAGCGACACCAATTTCCTGACGCAGGACCTCAGCGCCAGCGCGTCGCTGAGCGGCTTCGGCGTCGTCTCGCCGGCGGGCAGCGACCAGTGGATCGGCTATGCCTGGGATCCGACCGCGCTGGCGCTGACCTTCCCGACGATCCTCGGCGTCGGCGAGAGCCGGACGATGACCTATGTCACGACGACCTCGGCCTTCTCGTCGGCGGTCGCGCCGGGCAATTCGAGCAGCCCGTTGCTGATCGGCTATTCGGCGTTCGGCGACCCGGTCGGGCGCGGCGGGACGGCGGGTAGGATCGTGTTCTCGCCGCTTGCGTTCGCGCTGCCGAGCTTCAGCTTCGCCCGGCTGTCGTTCCTCGCCGAGCCGTCGCCGCCGGCGGCGGTGCCCGAGCCGTCGACCTGGCTGCTGCTGATCGCCGGTTTCGGGCTGGTCGGACGCGCGTTGCGCGTGCGCCGTGCCGACAGGCTTGCCTGACGCCGCTCCGGCGGCCGCGCCGGCGTTCCGCTACCGCGCCTTCATCAGCTACAGCCACCGCGACAAGGCCGAGGCCGGCTGGCTCCACCGCGCGCTCGAAACCTATCGCGTGCCGAAGAAGCTGGTCGGCGGCGTCACCCGGGTCGGGGTCGTGCCGCGGCGGCTGGCGCCGGTCTTCCGCGACCGCGACGAGCTGTCGGCGGCGGACGACCTCGGCATCGAGCTGACCGGCGCGCTCGCCCAGTCGCGCTTCCTGATCGTCGTCTGCTCGCCCGCCGCCGCCGTGTCGCGCTGGGTCAACGAAGAGGTCCTTGGCTTCAAGCGCCTCCACGGCGACAGCTGCGTGCTGGCGCTGATCGTCGCCGGCGAGCCGTTCTCGCCCGCCGGCCGCGGCGACGAATGCTTCCCGCCGGCGCTGCGCTTCCGTCTCGGTGCCGACGGCCAGCTGTCCGACCGGCCGGCCGAGCCGATCGCC
>CAXUEV010000047.1:2782-9702 GCA_964250105.1 uncultured Sphingomonadaceae bacterium | reverse complement strand
CACTTGCCGTTTCCGCTACTCGCCGCGCTCGGCTTCGTCGGCGTCTTCGCCGGCGCGGCGAACACGCCGCTCGCCTGCACGGTCATGGCGATGGAACTGTTCGGCGCACCGATCGGGGTGTTCGCGCTAGTCGTGTGTGTCGTCAGCTACCTGTTTTCGGGACACACCGGGATCTATGGCGCACAACGCATCGGCCACTCGAAGCACCGACCGCTTCCGGAGGGCATGAAGCTCGATGAGGTTGCAGCACATCGTCGGTTGTCGGCCACGATCAAGACACCCGAGGAGCCCAAGTGACCCACGAATCAATGATGGCCATCCGCCTCTATTTCCCGCTCTCCGCGCGCCGGAAGTCGACCCGCTTCTGGCATCGCCTCACCGCACCGGCGTTGGGTCACCACCTTCTCGGCTGCGCGCGCCGCGCGCATATTCAGCAGGTAATCATGCAGGCGACCGTCGCGGGGTATCTGCCCGGCGAAAAGCTCGCGCACCAACTCCCCGAGGGAACGTCGGGGAAGCTGCCGCAGTGCATCGAGATGATCGACACCGAAAGCCGCCTGCGCAAGTTCGTTCACGACCACGCCGAGGAGTTGGTGCAGGTCCGGGTCGTGCTGTATCGCTGCGAGATCCTGGTCGACCCGCAACCTTCGCCGCATGGGCAGGACGTCGTATGAATGGTGACGACGCGATGCGCGGCATCCTCAGATGTTGATCGCGCAGCGCCTTCAACGATTGCAGGTCGGGCCAATCGACTTAGAAGTCGAGGCCAGCACCTGCGTGTGCATCACCGGCCCTTCGGGCGCCGGCAAGAGCGTCTTGTTGCGGATGATCGCGGACCTCGATCCGCACGAAGGCGACGTGTTTCTCGACGGAGTGGCCTGTTCGGCGACCCCTGCACCGGACTGGCGTCGACAGGTGATGTACGTTGCAGCCGAGTCCGGCTGGTGGCTGACAGAGGTCGGCGCACACTTCCCGGAGGACACGGACTTCTCGTTTCTATTGCCGATGCTCGGACTGGCACGGGAGGCCGCGTCATGGCCCGTTGCACGGCTGTCTTCGGGTGAGCGACAGCGCCTCGCCCTATTGCGCGCGATTGCCCGGAAGCCACGCGTGCTGCTGCTCGACGAGCCCACGTCGGGGCTCGACTCGGATAGCGCGAGGCGGGTCGAAGCGATGCTCCTCGATCGGATCGCGAACGGCGTCGGCATCCTGATGGTCACCCACGACTCGGAACAGGCGAGGCGCATGGGCACGCATCACCTGCGGCTCGCCGGCGGAAGAGTCGAGGTAGTCGCGTGAGCACGCCGGACATCGGACTGCCCAGCTTGATCACGGCGTCGCTGTTCATCGTCGTCGATGCGACTCTGTCGGTGCTACTGAAAGTCGGCATCGCGCGCAGTCTTGTCGTGGCCGCGTGCAGGACCGTCATCCAGCTTCTTTTAGTCGGCTTGGTCCTCAAGACCGTCTTCGCATCGAACTCGCCGTTTCTGATCGGAGTGGTCCTGCTCGCGATGTTCGGTTCCGCCAGTTACGAGGTCTTGTCGCGGCAGGAACATCCCTTCGGCGGCTGGTGGCGTTACGGTTTGGGCGCCGGCACGACGTTGATTGCAACAGTGCTGGTGAGTGTCTTCGCCATCGTCATTCTGCGTCCAACGCCGTGGCACGAACCGCAGGTGCTGATCCCGCTCGTGGGCATCGTGCTCGGCAGCGTGATGAACGGCGTCAGCATCAGCCTGAACACGTTTAACAATGGCCTTGCCCGTGAGCGCGCAGCAATCGAGGCGCGACTCGCATTGGGCGCGAGCCGCCACGTCGCGTTGAGGGCGTTGCAGCGGAGCGCGTTGCGCAACGGATTGATCCCGATCGTGAACCAGATGTCGGCGGCCGGCATCATCACCTTGCCCGGCCTGATGACGGGACAGATCCTGGCCGGCATGCCGCCTTTCGAGGCCGCCAAATACCAGATCCTCCTGCTATTCCTCCTCGCCGGCGCGACGGGCCTTGGAGCGATCGTGACTACCGCGCTGGCCGTCCGTCGCGTGACCGACGATCGCCACCGACTACGACTTGATCGACTCAGCTAGTCGATGGCGGGATCAAACCATCGCAGCACTTCACCCTTCACCACATCAGCAACGACGAGTTCGACGACGACGGGCGCATGAAGCCGTCGCCGTACTACGACCGCGTCGTCGACGTGATCGAGGAGCTGGTCAAGTTCACGCGGCTGACGCGCGACGTCGCGCCGTACCTGACCGACCGCTACACCGAACGCAAGGAACAGGCGGCGGCACTGGAGCAGCGCGTCAAGCTCCGCGCCATTTGATCGATCACCAGGCTCCCGGTCGACGCGCCATGAACTTCGACTCAACGGCGGGCGACCTGAACGGTTTGCGGTCAACGAACGAACCTCGGGCCGATCATGATGATGGCCATCCCGATGAAGCACACCGTGACGCCGATCCAGTCCGTCGCGGTGGGCTCGATCCTGTCGACCGCCCACAGCCACGCGATCGCCACCCCGATATAGACGCCGCCGTAGGCCGCATAGACGCGGCCGGCGGCGGTCGGGTGCAGGGTCAACAACCAAGCGAACAGCGCCAAGCTCGCCGCCGACGGAAGCAGCAGCCAGGCGGATCGGTCCTGCCGGAGCCACAGGTACGGCAAGTAGCAGCCGACGATTTCCGCAAGTGCGGTGGCAACAAACAGGGCGAGTGTTTTTCCGAATTCCATGGCACCGATGCTCCGTTGACAAGACTGCTGCGCGGACGCGGTCCTAACGTCTGTATCGGCCGGCGGATTCGTCGCCGCCCGAACCGGAGCGACGGAAGTGAAGCGTCTATTGGCCGAATGCCGATACGCGCGCCCGACCCGATGACTTGGACGCGGCTACAGGTCGCATGATCCTCGATCGCCGCACCTGGGTCGTGACGGCGCTCGGCGTCGCGCAGACGCTGGCGTGGGCGTCGTCGTACTACCTGCCGGCGATCCTGGCGTCTCCGATGGCGCGAGACCTCGGCGTCTCGACGCCGACTGCGTTCGCCGCCTTCTCGGCCGCGCTCATCCTGTCTGCCGTCATCGGACCCCGCGCCGGTCGCGCGATCGACCTCTGGGGCGGGCGCCCGGTGCTGATGATCACGAACGTCGTGTTCGCGACGGGCTCGTTGTGCTCGCGTCTGCGCACGGCGTCGTCGTTCTCTTCATTGGTTGGCTCATCATCGGCATCGGGATGGGCAGCGGCTTCTACGAGGCCGCGTTCTCGGCGCTGGTCCGCTTCAACCTTCACGATGCACGAGGGCCGATCACCGGCGTGACGCTCCTCACCGGTTTCGCAAGTACCGTCGGCTGGCCGCTGTCGACGTGGTTGGAGGCGCACTTCGGCTGGCGCGGCGCGTGTATCGCGTGGGCGGCGCTGCACGTCGGGCGCTGACGAGGGCGTTGGAGGTACTCGTCGAGCAGACGTAGGGCGTCGATCACCGAATCCGGACAGAGCACGTCTGAACGACGACGCGCCGGCGGTTACCGTCCTTGCCCGCCGACGCGAACGCCGCTCCTCAAGCGGCATGCTGATCTGTCGACCGGCCGTCGAACGCTGAAAGGATGGGACACGGACCATCCACCCCGGACGCGCACTCTTCAGCAAGACGTGCGAGTGCATCACGCGCGGCCTGCAACTGAAGAATCGTTGCGTCGAGTGCCGCGACACGGTCCGTCGCCAAGCCCCGCGCTCGCACCCGGTCGTTGTTCGCGTCGAGAACGAGGAGTTCGCCGATCTGTTCGAGCGTGAAGCCCGCAGCCTTCGCCGCGCGGATGAACCGAAGCCGGCGGACATGATCCTCGCTGTAGCGCCGGACGCCGTTGCCGGGCTGCCCGTCCAGCGCGCGTGCAGGAACTTCGAGTAGTCCGCGCCGTTGGTAGTACCGAACCGTCTCCACGCCGACACCGACCTCGCGTGCCAGCCCCGCGATGCTTCTGTCCGCCATCACTTGACTCCGTACCATGGTACGGACCCTATAAAGAAGGCCGTATGAAGTCAATCGAATAAAGGAGGCAGTCCATGGCAACCCTCACAAGCGAGCCGCGCCGCGCCACGCTCTACCGCATGGTGATGGATCAGCACATCTGCCCCTACGGGCTGAAGGCGAAGCACCTGCTTCGCACGGAAGGCTACACAGTCGATGACCACTGGCTGACCTCTCGCGAGGCGACCGATGCCTTCAAGGCCGAGAACGGCGTCAAGACGACGCCGCAGGCGTTCATCGGCAGCGAGCGCATCGGCGGCTACGACGACCTTCGTCGCCATCTGGGGAAGAAGGTCCCGGAGCCGGGGGGCACCTCGTACAAGCCCGTCATAGCACTTTTCGGCATGACGGCGCTGATGGCGCTGGCAGTCAGCGTTGCTGTATACGGCACCCCGCTGACGATGCAAGCGGGGCGCTGGTTCATCGCCTTCAGCATGGCCGTACTCGCACTCCTGAAGCTCCAGAACATCGAGACCTTCTCCACGATGTTCCTGAACTACGACCTGCTCGCGAGACGGTGGGTGCCGTACTCGTATATCTATCCGTTCGCCGAGGGGCTGGCGGCGGTGCTGATGATCGCGGGCGCACTCACCTGGCTGTCGGCGCCGGTGGCGCTGTTCATCGGAGCCGTCGGCGCCGTCTCGGTGATCAAGGCGGTGTACGTCGACAAGCGCGAGCTGAAATGCGCCTGTGTCGGCGGATCGAGCAACGTCCCTCTCGGCTTCGTGTCACTCGTCGAGAACGTGATGATGATCGCGATGGCGGTCGGGATGACGCTCGGCATCATGTGAGTTTGCCCGGAGGGAGCCGCGGCGCCATCCTTCGTTTTTCTACAACGTCCTAGTGCTGCACCGGGCGAACGGGATACATTGACGCATGCTTCGCCTCGTTCTGATGTGGATTCTTGTCATTGCGGTTCCCGTCCAGGGATTCGCCGCGATGACAATGGCTGCCTGCCACGCGGAGCGGCATCAGCGAACGCTCATGATCAGTGACGCCCACGACCACATGGCGTCGCAGGGCTCTGACATGGCCATGGCGATGGATCACCAGCAATCGGTGCCGGCTGCGCACACTGCGGGCGCTGTCGAAGCACCTGTTCATCAACACATCAAGGCGGTGCCGAAATGCAGTGCTTGCGGCGCGTGCTGCGCGTTGTCGGTGACGCAGCACCCCTTCCACGTCCTCGTTCCGATCTTCGCTTCCGTACCCTTCAACCCCTTTGTCTCGATGCCGGTGCCCGCCTTCCTCACGGCCGGAATCGAACGACCTCCCCGGACTTCCCTCGCCTGACGAGCCGAGCGCACTGACGGACTACGGTCCGTCGGCGCGCCTCGGCCAAGCATCGGCCCGATGGCCGCGCTCGAACGCGCGCGCCCGTCAGTCTCCGCATCCGCGAAGGAGTCCTTCATGCGCGCACCATCCTGCGTGGCGATCGCCGCCACGCTACTGCTCTACAGCACGCTCGCTGCCGCCCACCCCGCTCTGCTGGCGTCGATGCCGAAGGCGGACCAGACGATCGATGCACCGCCGCCGCAGATCCGACTGACGTTCAACGAGCCGGTGGAGGTCGCGTTCACCACCGTCAAGGTCGTCGACGCAAGCGGCAAGGAGTTGTTGTCACCGGCCGTGCAGCGCGATCCGGATGATGGCAACTCGATCTACGTCCCGCTGACGAGGCTGCCTCCGGGCAACTACCGAGCCTTGTGGTCCGCGGCCGGGCGCGACGGACATCGCGTCAAAGGGGAACTCCACTTCACGGTCAAGTGATCGTGGAGACGAGCTTGTCGACGCTCGTGCCGCTGGCGGTCACGACGTCGATCGACGTCGCTCTGGCCACGATCGCGGGATGCATCGGTTCTCTCTGGATGCTTCGCGACGCCGTGACGGAGTGGGCGCGGTGTCGCATCGGGTCGGCGATCAACGTATTGCGGGCGGGAGCGGCGATTATCTGCTGGCGGGTGGCGCCCTGCTTTGGGTGCAGACCGCCGCGATGACCGAGCGGCCTTTCCTGCAAGCGGCGCCGTTTGTCGGGCAGGTCGCAATGACGACGCATGTCGGTCAGGCCGACCTCGTTGCCGCCTTGGCGGCGGTGACGCTCCTGGCGGCATCGTTCCTTCGCGTGACCAGCCGTCGTCGCACCGTGCTTTTCGGGATCAGCGGCGCGTGCTTCATCGTCATCGCGGCAACCCGAAGCTGGTCGAGCCATGCAGGCGCTTCAGGGCATCTTCTGCCGGCTATCGTGGACTGGTTGCACCTGCACGCCGTGACGGCCTGGGCTGGCCCGGTGCTCCTGTCAGCCTTCCTCGTCTTGCGAGGATCGGCACCCAGCGCCGGGGACGAACGGATCGAATGCGCTAGTGCCATTCAATCGTTGTCGACGATCGCGACGTGCGCCTTGCTCGTGGTACTGGCGACGGGCACGTTCAGCGCGTGGCGCGCGCTCGACGGCTCCCCGAGCCTTCTGCTGACGTCGAGCTACGGCCGCCTGCTGCTCGTCAAGATTGGCGTCGTCGCCATCGCGGCATCGCTCGGAGCGCGCAACCGGCTCGTCGTGCTGACGCCGCTCCTGGCGGCGCTTCGGTCACCGCATGGACCGCCGCCTGCGCACGCAATCCGCACCTTCCGGACGACCCTCCTTTTGGAGGCAGCGGTCTTCGTTGCCGCATTCGGACTCGCTGCGGCGCTCGCCACGGCCGCCCCACCACCCGAACTTCCCTGAATCGCTACAAAACCAATTTTGGAGCTTCGATATGAACCCAGTGAAAACCACCTTCGCCACCGTCTTTGCCTCCAGCGTGCTCGCCACGACGCCGTTGGCGCACGCACAGATGCCTCCTTCGAGCCCGGCCGCAACGTCCGTACCCATGGCTCCCGACGCGGCCCAGACCGCCCTGC
>CAXUEV010000047.1:0-2682 GCA_964250105.1 uncultured Sphingomonadaceae bacterium | reverse complement strand
ACCGGCGAGACCGCCAACGGGTCGACGGCGCTCGTCGACCGGCAGCACCCACATGACCTGTTCATGGAGCTGTCAGCGTCCTACAGCGTTCCGCTCGGTACGAACGGCTCGGCCTTCATCTATGCCGGACTACCGGGGGAGCCGGCGCTCGGGCCTCCTGCCTTCATGCATCGCTTCTCGGGAATGCGCATTCCGGAGGCGCCGCTGACGCACCACTGGCTCGACTCGACGCACATCACGTATGGCGTCGCGACGCTAGGGGCTAGCCAGGGGCCGCTCCAGCTCGAAGGCTCCTGGTTCAACGGACGGGAGCCGGACCAGTACCGCTGGAACTTCGAGACGCGCCGATTCGATTCGTGGTCAGCGAGGCTGTCGTACAACCCGCTGCCGGAGGTTTCGATGCAGGTCAGCTACGGCGACCTCAAGAGTCCCGAGCAGCTTGAGCCGGACGTGCGGGTCAAGCGGTCCACGGCGTCCATCACGCATCACCTCAATCGAGGCGACACGCAGTGGGCGACGACGCTGGCCTACGGCAGGAACAACAAGACCGGGCCGTCGACGCACAGCAGCGAGCCCGGCTGGCTCCTCGAATCGACCTTCACATTGCGTGACACGCACACCGTTTTCGCCCGCGCCGAGCAGGTGAGGAACAGCGAGTTGTTCGCGGAAGGCGAGCTGCTGCACGACCAGGGGTTCCTGATCCGCAAGCTTTCCGTCGGGTACATCTACGACTTCGCGCGAACCGGCCCGCTCAAGTGGGGCGTCGGCGGTCTGGTCGGATTCCTGCAAGCGCCGTCACGGCTGGACCCCTACTACGGAAGCAACCCGCGGTCGTACATGGTGTTTCTCCAGGGCCGCCTGTGACGCGTGCGTCTCGGCGCCGCGCTGAACAACCTGATCGACGTTGATGAAGGAGAAGGAAATGAAAGACGACAACAGCAACATGGGCATGGGCTACGGCCGCTTCTTCGCGATGGTCGCGACATCGACCGTCGTGATGTACGGACTGATGTACCTGAACACGTACATCATCGGGCACGTCGAGTACAGCCAGACGCGCATGTGGATGGCCGTCGTGATGGGCGCGACGATGGCAGTCATCATGCTCGGCTTCATGCTCGGCATGTACAAGGACAAGCGCACGAACGTCGCGATTCTGCTCGGGAGCGTCGTCGCGTTCGCGCTCGCCCTGTGGCTCGTCCGCAGCCAGGAGACGGTCGACGACGTGAGCTACATGAAGGCGATGATCCCTCACCATTCGATCGCCATCATGACCAGCGAACGGGCGCACATCCGAGACCCGGAAGTTCGCAAATTAGCAGATGGGATCATCGATGCGCAGATCCGCGAAATCGAGCAGATGCGGCGCTATATCGCTAGGCTCGAAGCACGGCCGGTTCCCGCAGGCGCCGCCGACCTACCGTCCTACCGCGACCGCCAGGTGCCGCCGCCGCCGCCCGCGACCGATGAAGGCACCGGGATCGACACGCGGAAACCCCTCCATTGAGACTAGCGAGATCGACGCGAGTCGTCGACCGGCGCGATTTGCGCCCATGGTTTTGCTCGAAGCCCGCGACCGAATGAGTTGATCGGCTCGGCGGGCACGGCCGCCAGCACGCCGGACCGCTCGCACATTGCCCAGCTTGCATCTATTCAATGGTTGTTGTATCGTTGTTTGATGGATGAAAACAACGTTGTGACCTCCCTCGCCGCGCTGGCGCACGCGCAGCGGCTCCGCGTGTTCCGGGCGCTCGTGGTCGCCGGGTCCGAGGGCCTGACCCCGTCCGTCATGGCCGACGGTCTCAACGTCGCGCGCAACGCGCTGTCGTTCCACCTGAAGGAGCTGCTGCACGCCGGGCTGGTCACGGTGGAGCAGCACGGCCGCAACCTCATCTATCGGGCCGCCTACGACCAGATGAATGGTCTGCTCGCCTACCTCACTGAAAACTGCTGCGCAGGTGACTTCTGCGCCGTCCCGGCCGAGTCGGCCGCTTGTTCCTGCTGAACGTCTGCCCCAAGGAGCCCACCATGAAGCGTTTCCACGTCCATGCGCACGTCGACGATCTGCCTACCAGCATCGCCTTCTACTCGAAGATGTTCGCCGCCAACCCAACCCGGATCGAGGACGGGTACGCGAAGTGGATGCTGGACGACCCGCGCATCAACTTCGCCATCTCGACTCGCGGCGGCGCGGTCGGCGTCGACCACCTCGGCATCCAGACCGACGACGAGGACGAACTGGCCGAGCTGAAGGCGCGGGCGGCAGCGGCCGACCTATCGCTATTCGACGAAGGTCACACGACCTGCTGCTACGCGCGCAGCGAGAAGCACTGGGTCACCGATCCGCAGGGCATCGCGTGGGAGCACTTCCACACGCTCGGCGACATCCCCGTCTTCACTGAAGCAAAGCGCGACGTCAGCGGTGTAGCGGCCTCCGCGTGTTGTGCTCCGAAGGTCGGCGCCGGAAAGCCGGTCCCGGTCGCAATTAAAGCGGCCACGACCTGCTGCTGAGGATTCTGATGACCGACCGTGTCTTCAACGTCCTGGTGCTGTGCACCGGGAACTCTGCCCGCAGCATCATGGCCGAGGCCCTGATCAACACGATGGGCGACGGTCGCATCGCAGCCTACAGCGCCGGCAGCCATCCAGGCGGCACGGTCAACCCGTTCGCGATCGAGCAGG
>CAXUEV010000046.1:0-9739 GCA_964250105.1 uncultured Sphingomonadaceae bacterium | reverse complement strand
CGCGATCGCCGGCGACCTCGGCGACGTCGAGGGGCTGGTGGCGCTGAAGGACCTGCTCGGCCAGCTGGGGTCGCGCATGCACGAATGCCGCCAGGACGGCGCGGCGGTGCCCGCCGGCGACCGCGCGCGCTACCTGTTCAACTCGGGGCTGGCGGGGATCGAGCGCGCCGACGTCGTGCTGCTCGTCGGCACCAATCCGCGCTGGGAGGCGCCGCTGGTCAACACCCGGCTGCGCAAGGCGGTGCGGCGCGGCGGCGCGCGCGTGTTCAACATCGGCCCCGACATCGACCTGACCTATCCGGTGACGCAGCTCGGCGACGACGCCGGCGTGCTCGCGGCGCTGCCCGAGGCGGCGGTCGCGGCGCTGACGGGTGCCGAACGCCCGGCGGTCGTCGTCGGCATGGGCGCGCTCGCCGGCGGGGCAGGGGTTGCCGCCGCGGTCGACGCGCTGGTCGCGCGCTTCGGCGTCGTCCGCGACGGCTGGAACGGGGTCAACCTGCTCCACACCGCCGCGGCGCGCGTCGGCGCGCTCGACATCGGCTTCGTCCACGACGGCGGGGTCGCGGCGATCGTCGCCGCGCGTCCGCGCGTGCTGTTCCTCCACGGCGCCGACGAGGTCGACGCCGCCGGCGACTTCACCGTCTATGTCGGGCATCACGGCGACCGCGGCGTGCGCGCCGCCGACGTCATCCTGCCCGCCGCCGCCTATGCCGAGAAGCCGGGCACCTGGGTCAACCTCGAGGGCCGCGTCCAGCGCGGCCAGCGCGCGACCTTCCCGCCGGGCGAGGCGCGCGAGGACTGGACGATCTACCGCGCGCTGTCGGCGGTGCTCGGCCGGCCGCTGCCTTACGACGACCTGCGCGCGCTGCGCGCGCGGATCGCCGGCGAGTGGCCGCACCTCGGGCACGAGGGGCTGATGCCGGCGGCATGGACCGCGCCCGCCGCCAGCGAAGCCGATGCGCCGTCAGGCCCGTTCGCGCTGCCGATCGCCAACTTCTACCTGACCAACCCGATCGCCCGCGCCTCGGCGACGATGGCCGAGTGCGTCGAGCAGATCGTCAATGCGGGGGAACCGGCGCTCGAAGCGGCGGAGTGATCGAGTTCGATCCGGAGAAGGAGGCCGGGAGCGGCCACGGCGTCGCTTTTGACGCAGCGGGCGAGGTCTTCGCCGGTGCTTTTATAGAGGAAGAAGATCGCCGCTTCGACTATGGTGAGGTACGGCTGCAGGCGATGGGCCCGGTTGCATCGCTCGATGGTCGGTTGTGCGTCGTGATCTACACGTGGCGCGGCGACCGGCGGCGGATCATCAGTTTCAGGAAGGCCAATGACCGAGAAGCCCAGCGATATCGCGATCGAGACGCGGCGGCGGTACGCCGACGGCCTGCGTGATCCGACGCCCGAGTTCCTCGCGTGGTGGGATTCGCTGAGCGACGCGGACATCGCAGCGCAGATCGCCGACGACCCCGACATGCCGCGCGAATTCGACGATGCGTCGTTCGCGCGGGCGGGCAAGGCCGGCGACTGGCTCGTCGCGCCCGTACCCGCGCGTGCGGGCGACACCCTCAAGGCGGCCGAATAATGGGCTTCACCGCGTTCTTCCAGGACCTGCTCGGGGCCGACTGGGGCTATCTCGTCGGCACGCTGCTGCTGATCCTGCTGATCGCGCTGCCGGTGATGGCGGGGGTCGCCTTCGCGGTGCTCGCCGACCGCAAGATCTGGGCGTCGATGCAGCTGCGCCGCGGGCCGAACGTCGTCGGCCCGTTCGGACTGCTGCAGACCTTCGCCGACGCGCTCAAGCTGTTCCTCAAGGAGACGATCGTCCCGTCGGGGGCGAACAAGGGCGTGTTCCTGATCGCGCCGATGATCACCTTCACGCTCGCGCTGATCGCCTGGGCGGTGATCCCGTTCGGCGACGGCGTCGTGCTGGCGAACATCAACGTCGGGCTGCTCTACCTGTTCGCGGTCAGCTCGATGGGGGTCTACGGCATCATCATGTCGGGCTGGGCGTCGAACTCGAAATACCCGTTCCTCGGCGGGCTCAGGTCGGCGGCGCAGATGGTCAGCTACGAGGTGTCGATCGGCCTCGTCATCGTCTGCGTCGTGCTCTACGCGGCGAGCTTCAACCTGAGCGACATCGTCATCAGCCAGAAGGGCAACATCCTCGGCTTCCTGAACGGCAATATCTTCAACCCGCTGCTGTTCCCGATGGCGATCCTGTTCTTCATCTCGGCGCTCGCCGAGACCAACCGGCCGCCGTTCGACCTGCCCGAGGCCGAGGCCGAGCTCGTCGCCGGCTACCAGGTCGAATATTCGTCGATGGCGTTCGCGCTGTTCTTCCTCGGCGAGTACGGCAACGTGCTGCTGATGTGCGCGCTGACGAGCGTGCTGTTCCTCGGCGGCTGGCTGCCGCCGGTCGACTGGGCGCCGCTTTACCTCGTGCCCGGCTTCATCTGGATGATGGCGAAGCTGTGCTTCATGTTCTTCGTCTTCGCCTGGGTCAAGGCGACGGTGCCCCGCTACCGCTACGACCAGCTGATGCGGCTGGGGTGGAAGATCTTCCTGCCGCTGTCGCTCGTCTGGGTGGTCGTCGTCAGCGGCTGGCTGGTGTTCACGGGGCATTTCGCCAATCCTCCCCGGAACGGGGAGGGGGACCGCCGCGTAGCGGTGGTGGCGGGGCGGTCGATCGCGCGAACTGCCGAGCGAGTGCCCGACCGCCCCTCCACCATCGCAAGGGCGATGGTCCCCCTCCCCGTTCCGGGGAGGATCTTCCAGGGTGACCGATCATGAACGCCGTCTTCCGCGCCGCGAAATCGCTGCTGCTGATCGAGTTCGTGCGCGGCATGGCGCTGACCTTCAGCTATATGTTCAAGCCCAAGGCGACGCTCAACTATCCGTACGAGAAGGGGCCGCTGTCCCCGCGCTTCCGCGGCGAGCACGCGCTGCGGCGCTACCCGAACGGCGAGGAGCGGTGCATCGCGTGCAAATTGTGCGAGGCGGTCTGCCCGGCGCAGGCGATCACGATCGAGGCCGAGCCGCGCGAGGACGGCAGCCGGCGGACGACGCGCTACGACATCGACATGACCAAGTGCATCTACTGCGGCTTCTGCCAGGAGGCGTGCCCGGTCGACGCGATCGTCGAAGGACCGAACTTCGAGTTCTCGACCGAGACGCGCGAGGAGCTGATCTACGACAAGGACAAGCTGCTGCAGAACGGCGAGCGCTGGGAACGCGTCATCGCCGCCAACCTCGCCGCCGACGCGGCGTGGCGTTGAGGGTTGCGAGCGCGGCGGGCGGACGTTAGACGCACTGCAGCATAAGACCCTGATCGTCATCCCCGCGAAAGCGGGGACCCATCTCGCGACGATCGCCGAGAGATGGGTCTCCGCTTTCGCAGGGATGACGGTAGTGAGGACCGACCCCCCGCCCGATGATCGCCGCGCTCGCCTTCTACCTGTTCGCCGGGATCGTCGTGTTCGCGGCGACGATGGTCATACTGGCGAAGAACCCGGTGCATTCGGTGCTGTGGCTGATCCTCGCCTTCTTCAACGCCGCCGGGCTGTTCGTCCTGCTCGGCGCCGAGTTCCTCGCGATGATCCTCGTCATCGTCTATGTCGGCGCGGTCGCGGTGCTGTTCCTGTTCGTCGTGATGATGCTCGACATCGACTTCGCCTCGCTCCGCGCCGGCTTCGCGAGGTACCTGCCGTTCGGCATCGGGCTGGCGGTGGTGCTGCTCGTCGAGCTGCTGCTCGTCCTCGGCGCGTCGAACTTCGCGCCGGTGGCGGGCGCGGGGCACGCGCCGGTCGCGGCGGCGGCGGGGATGACCAACACCCAGGCGCTCGGCAGCCTGATCTACACGCGCTATGTCTATATCTTCCAGGCGGCGGGCATGGTGCTGCTGACGGCGATGATCGGCGCGATCGTCCTGACCCATCGCCAGCGCCCGGGAACCAGGCGCCAGGACATCGGCGCGCAGGTCGCGCGCACGCCGGCGCAGGCGACGAGCCGGGTCCATGCGACGAGCGGCGAGGGCGTCGAGCTGTGAGGCGCGCGCGGTGACGATCGGCCTCGGCCATTATTTGACGGTCGGCGCGATCCTGTTCGTGCTCGGCGTGCTCGGCATCTTCATCAACCGCAAGAACGTCATCGTCATCCTGATGTCGATCGAGCTGATCCTGCTCAGCGTCAACGTCAACCTCGTCGCCTTCTCGGCCTATGCCGGGGACCTCGTCGGCCAGGTGTTCGCGATGTTCGTGCTGACCGTGGCGGCGGGCGAGGCGGCGATCGGGCTGGCGATCCTCGTCATCTATTTCCGCAACCGCGGCACGATCGCGGTCGACGACATCAACATGATGAAGGGCTGAGGGGTGGGATCGCCGTTCTCGATCCTCCCCGGCACGGGGAGGGGGACCGCGCCTCTTGGCGTGGTGGAGGGGCGGTGCGACCGGGCACCTGCCGCATCCGGTCGGGCGGGCCAGGCACCTGCCTTAGCACCCGGTCATGACGCCCCTCCACCATGTAAGGACATGGTCCCCCTCCCCGTGCCGGGGAGGATCGGCGGGTGATCCAGCTCATCGTCTTCCTGCCGCTGCTGGCGGCGCTGGTCGCGGGGCTCGGCAACCGGGTCGTCGGGGATGTCGTCGCCAAGGGGGTGACGACGGCGGCGCTGTTCGTTTCCGCCGCGCTGGCGTGGGTCGTGTTCGCCGATGTCGGGCTCGGCCACGGCGTCGCCTATACGGTCACCGTGCTCGACTGGATCGCCAGCGGCGATCTCGACGTCGGCTGGGCGTTCAAGGTCGACGCGCTGACCGCGGTCATGCTCGTCGTCATCACCACCGTCTCGGCGCTCGTCCACCTCTATTCGTGGGGCTATATGGCGGAGGATCCCGACCAGCCCCGCTTCTTCGCCTATCTGTCGCTGTTCACCTTCGCCATGCTGATGCTGGTGACGGCCGACAACCTCGTCCAGATGTTCTTCGGCTGGGAGGGCGTCGGCCTCGCGTCGTACCTGCTGATCGGCTTCTGGTATCACAAGCCGAGCGCCAACGCCGCCGCGATCAAGGCGTTCGTCGTCAACCGCGTCGGCGACTTCGGCTTCTCGCTCGGCATCTTCGGCACCTTCCTCGTGTTCAAGACGGTCAACCTCGACGCGATCCTCGGCGCCGCGCCGGGCATGGCGGGGGCGACGTTCAGCTTCCTCGGCGCGCCGGTCGACGTCATGACGACGCTGTGCCTGCTGCTGTTCGTCGGGGCGATGGGCAAGTCGGCGCAGCTCGGGCTCCACACCTGGCTGCCCGACGCGATGGAGGGGCCGACCCCGGTCAGCGCGCTGATCCATGCCGCGACGATGGTGACCGCGGGCGTGTTCATGGTCTGCCGCCTGTCGCCGATGTTCGAGACGAGCGCGGCGGCGCTGACCGTCGTCACCTATGTCGGCGCGGCGACGGCGCTGTTCGCGGCGACGGTCGCGTGCGTCCAGACCGACATCAAGCGCGTCATCGCCTATTCGACCTGCTCGCAGCTCGGCTATATGTTCTTCGCCGCCGGCTCGGGGGCGTACGGCGCGGCGATGTTCCATCTGTTCACCCACGCCTTCTTCAAGGCGCTGCTGTTCCTCGGCGCGGGCGCGGTCATCCATTCGATGCACCACGAGCAGGACATGCGCTACTACGGCGCCTTGCGGAAGCAGCTGCCGCTGACGTTCGCGGCGATGACGATCGGCACGCTGTCGCTGACCGGCTTCTTCTTCACCAGCGGCTATTACTCGAAGGACGCGATCCTCGAGGCGGCGTTCGCCCGCGGCACCGAGGCGGGCATCGTCGCCTTCGCCGTCGGCGCGTTCGTCGCCTTCCTGACGAGCTTCTACTCGTGGCGGCTGGCGTTCCTGACCTTCTTCGGCCAGCCGCGCTGGGCGGGATCCGAGCATATCGCCCATGTCGCCCACGGCGACACCGAGGGGACGAGCGACAGCGCCGGGCTCGAGCACGACCACGCGCCGGTGCCGTCGGGCACCGGCGGCTATCATCCGCACGAGAGCCCGTGGACGATGCTGGTGCCGCTCGGCGTCCTCGCGATCGGCGCGCTGTTCGCCGGCGTGGTGTTCCACCACGCCTTTCTCGGGACCGAGAGCGGCTTCTGGCGTGGCGCGGCGGTGTTCCACCCCGAACTCGCCGAAGCGATGGAGCGCGTCCCGGCATGGGTCGTGTGGACGCCGGGGATCGCCTTCTTCCTCGGGCTGGCGCTCGCGTGGCGGAATTACCTGCGCGATCCCGCCGCGCCGGCGCGGTTCACCGCCACCTTCCGCGGGCTCTACGCCTTCCTCGTCCACAAATGGTATTTCGACGAGCTGTACGACCTCGTCTTCGTCCGCGGGTCGTTCTGGTTCGGCCGCCTGTTCTGGCGGCGCGGCGACGCCGGGCTGATCGACCGCTTCGGCCCCGACGGCGTCGCCTCGCTGGTGACCGGCTCGGCGGCGGTCGCCAAGCGCTTCCAGTCGGGCTATGTCTATACCTACGCGCTGATCATGCTGATCGGCGTCGCCGCGGCGGCGACATGGTTCGTGCCGCGGGTGTTCGGAGGATGAGCAGGGCCGCCAAGATCCTCCCCGGAACGGGGAGGGGGACCACGCCTCTTGGCGTGGTGGAGGGGCGCCGTGACCGGGTACACTCCCGGCCGCGTGCCCAGTCGGGACGCCCCTCCACCACGCCAAGAGGCGTGGTCCCCCTCGCCCTGGCGGGGGAGGATCGGTGACGCACTTTCCTGTCCTTTCGGTCCTCGTGCTGCTGCCGCTGGTCGCCGCCGTCTGGGTGCTGCTCGCGCCGGGCGGGGAGGAGGCGCGGGCGGCCACCGCGCGGATCACCGCGCTGGTCGTGACGCTGCTCGAACTCGCGCTGGGGGTGGCGCTGTGGCTCGGCTTCGACACTGCCTCGCCCGCGTTCCAGTTCGTCGAGCAGGTCGGGCTGTTCGCGCCGTTCTTCAGCTGGCACCTCGGCATCGACGGCATCGCGCTGATGCTGATCGTGCTGTCGACCTTCCTGATGCCGTTCTGCATCCTCGCCTCGTGGGACAGCATCCAGAAGCGCGTGCCCGAATATATGGCGGCGTTCCTGCTGATGGAGACGCTGATGCTCGGCGTCTTCGCGGCGCAGGACCTGTTCCTGTTCTACGTCTTCTTCGAAGGCGGGCTGATCCCGATGTACCTTATCATCGGCATCTGGGGCGGCGCGCGGCGGATCTACGCGAGCTACAAGTTCTTCCTCTATACGCTGCTCGGCTCGGTGCTGATGCTGCTGGCGATGATCTACATGGTGTCGGTGGCGCACACGACCGACATCCCGACGCTGCTGCGCTTCGACTTCGCGCCCGAGGCGCAGGGTTGGCTGTGGCTCGCCTTCTTCGCCTCGTTCGCGGTCAAGATGCCGATGTGGCCGGTCCATACCTGGCTGCCCGACGCGCATGTCGAGGCGCCGACCGCGGGGTCGGTGATCCTCGCGGGCGTGCTGCTCAAGATGGGCGGCTACGGCTTCGTCCGCTTCTCGCTGCCGATGTTCCCCGACGCGTCGAACCGCTTCATGTGGCTGATGTTCGCGCTGTCGATGGTGGCGGTCGTCTATACCTCGCTCGTCGCGCTGGTGCAGACCGACATGAAGAAGCTGATCGCCTATTCGTCGATCGCGCACATGTCGTTCGTCACCGCCGGGCTGTTCGTGTTCAACACGCAGGGGATCGAGGGCGCGCTGCTGATGATGCTCAGCCACGGGCTCGTCTCGGGCGCGCTGTTCCTGTGCGTCGGCGTGATCTACGACCGGCTGCACACGCGCGACATCGCCCGCTACGGCGGGCTGGCGAACACGATGCCGCGCTACGCCTTGTTCTTCCTGCTGTTCACCATGGCCTCGGTCGGGCTGCCGGCGACGAGCGGCTTCGTCGCCGAGTTCCTCGTCCTGACCGGCACGTTCCGCGCCTCGACGTGGCTGGCGCTGGTGATGACCACCGGCATCATCCTGGGGGCGGCGTACATGCTCTACCTGTACCGCCGGGTGATCTTCGGCACGCAGACCGACCGCCAAGTGCTGGCGATGGCCGACCTGTCGCGGCGCGAGCTGGCGATCCTGCTGCCGATCGCCGCCGCGGTGCTGTGGATGGGCATCTATCCGGCGAGCTTCCTCGTGCCGCTGCGCGCGCCGGTGGCGAGCCTGCTGGCGCGGCTCGACGCTGCCGCGCCCGCCGAGCAGCGGGTCGTTCCGGCGAGGGTGACGCGATGACCGAGACGCTCGCCCGTTCGCTCCACCTCGCCGCGCCCGAAGCGGTGCTGGCGGTGGGCGTCCTCGTCACGCTGATGATCGGCGTGTTCCGCGGCGACCGCAGCCTCGTACCGCTGACCTGGGTGACCGTGGCGATCTACGCGCTGGCGGGGGCGACGCTGTCGAACGTGCCGGCGGCGGGCGCGACCGCGTTCGGCGGGCTCTATATCGCCGACGCCTTCGCGCTGTTCTTCAAGGTGCTGATCCTCGCCGCGGCGGCGGTGTCGGCGGTGCTGGCGCTGCCGTACCTCAAGCAGAGCGCGACGGCGCGTTTCGAATATCCGGTGCTGCTGATGATCGGCGCGCTCGGCATGTGCATGATGGTCAGCGCGAACGACCTGCTGTCGCTGTACCTTGGGCTCGAGCTGCAGAGCCTCGCCGCCTATGTCCTTGCCGCCTTCCACCGCAACGAGGGCCGGTCGAGCGAGGCGGGGCTCAAATATTTCGTCCTCGGCGCGCTCGCCAGCGGCATCCTACTGTACGGCATCAGCCTCGTCTACGGCTTCACCGGCACGACGAGCTTCGCCGGCCTCCACGCCGTCGTCCGTGGCGGCGCGGCGGGCGACATCGGCGTGCTGTTCGGGCTGGTCTTCATCCTGTCGGGGCTGGCGTTCAAGATCGCCGCGGTGCCGTTCCACATGTGGACGCCCGACGTCTACGAGGGCGCGCCGACGCCGGTGGCGGCGTTCTTCGCCTCGGCGCCCAAGGCGGCGGCGATGGGCCTGCTGCTGCGCGTCGCGGTCGACGCCTTCGGCGGCATGGCCCCCGACTGGCGGCAGATCGTCACCTTCGTGTCGATCGCGTCGATGCTGCTCGGCGCGGTCGGCGCGATCGGCCAGACCAACATCAAGCGGCTGCTCGCCTATTCGTCGATCAACAATGTCGGCTTCGCGCTGATCGGCCTCGCCGCGGGCACGCGCGAGGGCGTCACCGGCGTGCTGTTCTACATGGCGGTCTACCTGGCGATGACGCTCGGCAGTTTCCTCTGCGTGCTGCAGATGCGCGGGGCGGACGGCGCGCCGGTCGAGACGCTGGCGTCGCTCGCCGGGCTGTCGCGGACGCGTCCGGGGCTGGCGGCGGCGTGGGCGGTATTCATGTTCAGCCTCGCCGGCATCCCGCCGCTGCTCGGCTTCTGGCCGAAGTTCGCGGTGTTCCAAGCGGCGGTCGACGACGGGCTCTATACGCTGGCGACGATCGGCGTCGTCGCCTCGGTGATCGGCGCCTATTATTACCTGCGCGTGATCAAGTCGGTCTATTTCGACGAGCCGGCACCCGCGTTCGCCCCGGCCGAGAGCCGCGTCAACGCCGCGCTGATCGGCGTCGCGGCGCTGTTCTGCTCGCCGCTCGGCATGCTGGCGATCACGCCGCTGGTCGCCGCCGCCGGGCGGGCGGCGGCGTCTCTGCCCTGACCCGGCACGGCGTCGCGCCGTGACGATGAT
>CAXUEV010000045.1:0-9800 GCA_964250105.1 uncultured Sphingomonadaceae bacterium | reverse complement strand
GCTCGGCTCGAGCCGCCAGGCGGTGACGCCGCCGGCCGGCTGGACCCCGCCGAAGCGCCCCGACCCGATGACCACCGGCCGCGCGCGCGGCCGGTCCAAGCCGCGCGATGCCTAAACCATCGCCGCGCCCATCCGCCTGATCGCAGCGATCTTGGCGTCGAACGCGCTCCAGTCGTCGGCTTCGGTGATCCGCGAACAGATCGCCTCGATCTCGGCGATCGGCAGGCCGCAGGGCACCGGGTCCGCCCAATAGGGATGATCGCGCGACGCCGCCGGCGCATAGGCCGCGGCGAGCGCGGCGAACGGCGCGAACTCGGGCAGGTCGTAACCGCCGCCCGCGCGGCCGCCGCGCCAGTCGAACCAGAAGCGGTCGAGACCAACCCGGCTGGCGGCAAGCGCGGTGGTCAGCGCCTCGACCAGCAGCTGGTCGGCGGCGGCTCCGCGCGACACGACGCCGAGCCGCGCGAGCACCGCCGTGCTCAGCGCCGCTGTGTAGCGGTCGGCGAAGGTCTGCAGCGACGGCAGCAGCGCCTCGGCAGGGGCGGCGGCGCGCAGGGCGTTGGCAAGCTGGTAGACGTTCCACTGGAACGCCTCGGGCTGGCGGCCGAAGCTGTAGAGCCCGTTATGGTCGAAGTAGGCGGCGGTGAAGTCCGGGTCCCAGGTCGGCGCGAAGCGATACGGGCCATAGTCGAAGCTCTCGCCGGTGATGTTGATATTGTCGGTATTGAGCACACCGTGGACGAAGCCCGCTGCCATGAACGCCGCCGCCTGCGTCGCGGCATTGGTCACGGCGTGGTCGAGCAGCGTCGCATAAGGATCGTCCCCCGCCGCACCGCCGAAATAGTTGGCGAGGACGTAAGCGGTCAGCTTCGCCAGCCCGTCGGTGTCGCCGAGCGCCGCCAGCCGCTGGAAGCTGCCGTAGCGGACATGGCTGTGGCTGAGCCGGACGAGCACCGCGCTCCGCGTCGGCGACGGTTCGTCGCCGCGCACGAGCGCCTCGCCGGTCTCGACCAGCGAGAAGCTGCGCGACGTCGCCACTCCCAGCGCCTCGAGCATCTCGGTCGCCAACACCTCGCGGACGCCGCCCTTGAGCGTCAGGCGGCCGTCGCCGGCGCGGCTCCACGGCGTCTGCCCCGACCCCTTGGTGCCGAGGTCCATGAGCCGGTCGCGGTCGTCGCGCAGCTGCGCGAACAGGAAACCGCGGCCGTCGCCGAGATCGGGGTTGTAGGTGCGGAACTGGTGGCCGTGGTAGCGCAGCGCCAGCGGCACCGCGAGGCTGTCGGCGAGCGGCGCGAAGCGGCCGAAGTGCCGCAGCCACTCGGCATCGTCCAGCCCGTCGAGCCCGACCTCGGCGGCGGCCCGGTTGTTCCTGAACCGGAGGATCGTCTGCGGGAAGTCGGCGGCGGCGACCTCGTCGTAGAACGCCGGGCCGAGGTCGAGGATCGTCCGCGCTGGCCGGAGGCTCATTCGGGCCGGTCTGCCGCAAGCCGCGCCATCGTCAAACGCCTGTGCGCCGGCCGCGCCGGTCGATCATCTGCTTGACGGCGTAGCTGCCAGCCGCCGCCGCGACCATCCCGAGCGGGCCGAGCCGCCGCAGGACCGTCGGCAACGCAGCTCCGACGGCCAGGCCGACCGGCCCGGCGGCGACGCCGCCGACGGTCCGCGCGATGCTGCGTCCGGCGATCATCGAAATCAGACGAGCGAGCATGTCCATTCCTTTGGTGGTGCTATCTTGAGGCGAGGCGTCGGCGTAAGCGTGCTCTGCCATAACGCATTGCCCGACGGTCGGTCGCATGATGGCAACGGCATCGGACCATGCGGATCGGTTTCCTCTTCAACCACGACCAGGTCCATCAGGTCGCACACAGCCTGCCGATCGCGCTGGCGCTGGCGCGCGGGGTGGCCGGCGCCGAGATCGTCGTCGCCACGACCAATGCGCGCCTGTCGGCCGAGGTCGTCCGCCTCGCGGGCGGCGAGATCGGGCGTTCGCTGCGACTGGTCGAGCTGCGGCTGACGTCGCGCCCGCGTCGCGCGGCGGCGGCGCTGCTCAAGCGGCTGGTGCCGGCGGCCAAGCTGCTGGTCTACGGCGACAACCTCGACTTCTTCCGCGCGCTCGACATGCTCGTCGTCACCGAGAAGACGTCGCTCGTGCTCAAGACGCGCTACGGCCTCGACCGGCTCAAGCTCGTCCACACGAGGCACGGCGCCGGCGACCGCGCGATCGGCTTCGATCGCGCCAGCGCCGGGTTCGATCATATCCTGTGCTCGGGCGCAAAGATCCGCGATCGCCTGGTCGCGGAGGCGCGGGTCGACCCGGCAAAGATCTCGGTCGTCGGCTATCCCAAGTTCGACCTCGGCGCCGCGGTCGCGCCGGCGCCTAGCGACGGCCGGCCGGTCGTGCTCTACAACCCGCACGTCTCGCCGCACCTGTCGTCGTGGTATCGGATGGGACGCGCCGTGCTCGACTGGTTCGCCCGCCACGAAGACTACCGGCTGCTGTTCGCGCCGCACGTCATGCTGTTCGAGCGGCCGTTCACCGTCTCGATCGACCGGCTGCGGATCGACCGCCCCGGCCGCATCGCCGACCGCTTCCGGCGCGCGCCGAACATCGAGATCGATCTCGGCAGCCGCGCCTCGACGACGATGGCCTATACCGACCGCGCCGACATCTATCTCGGCGACGCCAGCAGCCAGGTCTACGAGTTCCTCCGCATGCCGAGGCCGTGCGTCTTCCTCGATCCGCATCGGACCGACTGGGCCGGCGATCCCAACTTCGCCCACTGGCAGGCCGGGCCGGTGATCACGGACGTCGCCGATCTCGGTGCCGCCCTCGATGCCGCGCAGGCGCAGCACGCGACCGTCCACCGGCCGATCCAGGAGGCGTTGTTCGCCCATAGCTTCGACCTGACCGACGAGCCGTCGTCGGACCGTGCCGCGCGGGCCGTCGCGAAGGTCGCCGGACTGGCTTGGAACGGCTCCCCGCGTCTGCTCTAAAGGACGGCGGAGGGGTCGGGCGAATGATTACGGGCATCAAACTGGTCGCGGGACTGATCGCCGCCGTGATGGCTGCCGCCGTCCAGGCGGGCGCGCCGACGCCGTACGACGCGGTCGATCCATTCATCGGCACCGGCGGCGAGGGCCATACCTATCCCGGGGCGTCGGCACCGTTCGGCATGGTGCAGCTCAGCCCCGACACCGATATCCGCCCGTTCAAGCAGAGCTACAAATGGGCGGCCGGATACCGCTACGACGATCCGACGATCCTCGGCTTCTCGCACACCCATTTCTCCGGCGCCGGCCACTCCGACCTCGGCGACATCCTCGTCATGCCGGCGGCGGGCGACGATGTCCCGCTCGAGCCGGGCGACGCGAGCCGTCCCGGCTCAGGCTACCGGTCGCGCTTCTCGCACGCGCAGGAGACTGCGTCGCCCGGCTATTACGCGGTGACGCTCGCCGATCCGGGGATACGTGCCGAGCTCACCGCCGGCACCCGCGTCGGCGTCCACCGCTACACTTTTCCCGCGGGCAAGCCGGCGCATCTGGTCGTCGACCTGCGGTCGAGCATCTACACCTATCCCGGCAAGGTCCTGTGGTCGTCGATCCGGCTGGGCGCCGACGGCACCGTCACCGGCAGGCGCGAGACCCGCGGCTGGGCGCCGGCGCGCCAACTTTATTTCGCGATGCGCTTCTCGGCACCGCTGACGGGTCACGCCTTCCTCAACCGCGAAGCCGATATCCTCTACAAGGGCTTCCAAGGGCCGGGCCGCGGCAGCGACAACGTCGCCGAACGCGCCGGCCGGGCGGTGGTCGCCCGCCTCGACTTCGGCAGGCTCGCCGCCCCGCTGACCGTCCGGGTGGCGATCTCGTCGGTCGACGTGGGCGGCGCGATCGCCAATCTCGACGCCGAGCCCGGCGACTTCGACCAGGTCCGCGCCGCGACGCGGGCCAAGTGGCAGGCGGCGCTCGGCGCGGTCGAGGTCGCCGCCGCGCCGGCGATGCGCCGGACCTTCTATGCCGCGCTCTACCACAGCCTGCTCGCCCCCGGCGTCGCCGGCGACGCCGACGGCCGCTACCGCGGGCCCGACGGCCAGGTCCACGCCGCCGACGGCTTCACCTTCCATTCCACCTTCTCGCTGTGGGACACGTTCCGCGCCGAGCATCCGCTGCTGACGCTGATCCAGCCCGAGCGGCGCAACGCCGACTTCGTCCGCTCGCTCGTCGCCAGCGGGCACGACAGCCCGTTCGGCATCCTGCCGGTGTGGCAGTTCCACGGCCAGGAGACGTGGACGATGATCGGCTATCATGCGGTCGCGGTCGTCGCCGACGCCTATCTGAAGGGCATCGGCGGCTTCGATCCGAACGCCGCGCTCGACGCGATGGTCGCCAGCGCCGACTATGCGCACTACGGCGGGCTCGGCGACTATATCACCCGCGGCTATGTGCCCGTCGACCGCGAGCCCGAAGCCGCGTCGAAGACGGTCGAATACGCCTATGACGACTGGACGATCGCGCGCATGGCGGCGGCGCTCGGCCGCCGCGACGTCGCCGACCGCTTCGGCGAGCGCGCCCGCAACTGGCGCAACAGCTTCGATCCCGCGAGCGGCTTCGTCCGCGCACGCAGGGCGGACGGCACCTTCCGCACCCCGTTCGACCCGACCGCGATCGCCTATGGCAGCGACTATACCGAGGGCAACGCCTGGCAATATAGCTGGTTCGCGCCGCAGGATCTCGGCGGGCTGATCGGAGCGCTGGGCGGCGAGGCGGCGACCGTCGCCAAGCTCGACCGCATGTTCGACTTCGACAATTCGAAGCTCGACTATAGCCACGCCGAGGATATCGCCGGACTGATCGGGCAATATATCCACGGCAACGAGCCGAGCCACCACGTCGCCTATCTCTACGCCTATGCCGGCCAGCCGTGGCGGACGCAGGAGCGACTGCAGCAGATCGTCGCCAGCCAGTACCAGCCGACCCCCGACGGGCTGGCGGGCAACGACGACCTGGGCCAGATGTCGGCGTGGCTGGTGTTCACCGCGCTGGGCTTCTACCCGGTGACGCCGGGCAGCGGCGAATATGTCATCGGCCGGCCGTTCGTCGACCGCGCCGTCCTCCAGCTGCCCGGCGGCAAGACCTTCACCATCCTCGCGCAGGGACTGTCGCCGCGCAACCGCTATGTCGGCCGCGTGCTGCTGAACGGCCGGCCGCTCGACCGCGTCTTCGTCCGCCACGCCGAGATCGTCGCCGGCGGCGAGCTGCGCTTCGTCATGGCGGCCAAGCCGAACACGGGGTGGGCGACCTCCGCGGCGGCGCGGCCCTACTCGCTCACCGCCTATCCCGTCCGCTAGCGCCGCGTGCCGCCGATGACCCGCAGCCCGGCCATGGCGATGCGTCTGCTCGTCTTCGCCGCCTGGCTCGCCGTCGTCGTCGCGCTTTCGGCCGACCACGTCATCTGGCGCGACGAGATGCGCGCGCTGTCGTTCGCCATCCAGGGCGACGGCATCGTCGCGATGATCCGTCACCTCCACGGCGAAGGCCATCCGGCGATCTGGTACCTGCTGCTGCGCGGCGCCTATGCGCTGGTCGGCGATACCGTCGTGCTCAAGCTCGTCGCTATCGCCGTCGCCGCGGCGGCGGCGGCGCTGCTGGTGTTGAGGTCGCCGTTTTCGCCGTGGCTCGTCGCGCTGCTCCTCGCCGGCAAGTTCATGCTGTTCGAATTCGCGGTGATGGCGCGGAACTACGGCATCAGCATGCTGCTGATGTTCGTCATCGCCGTCGCCTATCCGCGCTGCCGCGAGCGGGGCTTCGTGCTCGGCACGCTGCTGTTCCTCCTTGCCAACACCAATGCCGGCGCGACGCTGCTGGTCGCGGCGTTCCTGCTGTTCTGGTTCCTCGAGACGCTGTTCGCCGAAGGGCTGCGCTGGACCCCGCGGTGGCGGGTCTTCGCCGGCAACGCCGCGCTTGCCGTCCTCGGCGTCGCGGTCTGCGCCGCGCAGGTCTATCCCCCGGTCAACGACGCCGCGGCGGTGCGCCTCGAAGCGGTCACGCCGCTTCGCCTCGCCGTCGCCGTCGTCCGTCCGGCGGCGGTCTTCGCGCGGTCGTTCATCGACGGCCCGTGGACCGACTTCGGCGGCGTGGTCGCCGACATGCCGTACCGCGACGCGCTCAAATGGCTGGTGTCGCTGCTGATGTTCGGCAGCGCCTTCGGATTGGTGCGGCGGCCGGCGGCGCTCGTCGCCGTCCTCTTCGCGCTGCTGGCGAACGCGCTGTTCTTCACCCTCGTCTACCCCGGCCAGTACCGCCACCAGGCGCTCTGGCTCGTGTTCCTGACGACGATGTACTGGATCGCCGCGCAGACCTCCGGCGGAGCGCGGCGGCCGCTGGTCGACCGCACCGCCAAGGCGGGGTTCGCGATGTTCGTCGCCCTCCTGGCGCTGCAGCTGCCGGGCAGCGTTCGCGCGGTTGTCGATCTCATCGCCGGCGACCAGCCGTTCAGCCGTTCGCGCGACCTCGCCCTGCTGATCGCCGCCGATCCCCGCCTGCACGACGCCGTCGTCATCGCCGACCCCGACTATTTCGTCGAAAGCCTGCCCTATTATGTCGACAACCCGACCTATCTGATCCGGCAGCGGAAGTTCGGCCGCTATGCCGCCTTCACCGTGAACGCCCGGCTCGAACTGAGCCTCGCCGACATCCTCGACGCCGCCCGGACGACGTCGATCCGGGCAGGACGCCCCGTGGTGATCCTGCTCGAACATCGCCTCGACCGGCAGGCGCCGGCGGCGAGAATCCCGGAAGGTTACAACTGGGTCTTGACAACGACGCCCGCACAGGTCCGATCATTCCAGGCAATGACGATCCTGCTCGCCCGCTTCGGCCCGGCGGTATCGGGCGAGACCTTCGACGTCTATCTCTTCCCCTTACCCGTTCGGCATGGGACATGACCGAAGACAAGGTATCTGCGCATGTTGATGGGTAAACGCGTTGCGGTCGTCCTGCCGGCGTACAACGCTGAACTGACGCTCGAACGCACGATCGCCGAGATCCCGCGCGACGTCGTCGACGACATCATCCTGACCGACGATTTCAGCCGCGACAACACCGCCATCCTCGCGCGGACGCTCGGCCTGCATACGATCCGGCACGACGTTAACCGCGGCTATGGCGGCAACCAGAAGACCTGCTACCGCGCCGCCCTCGCGCGCGGCGCCGACATCGTCATCATGCTCCATCCCGACTATCAATATTCGCCGCTGCTGGTGACGGCGATGGCGTCGATGATCGCGTCGGGGCATTACAAGGTCGTCCTGGCGTCGCGGATCCTCGGCACGGGCGCGCTCGCCGGCGGCATGCCGATGTACAAATATATCGCCAACCGCTTCCTGACGACGGTGCAGAACCTGTTGTCGGGCCAGCGGCTGTCCGAATATCACTCCGGCTACCGCGCCTGGGACCGATCGGTCCTCGAGAATCTGCCCCTGGCGCGGTGTTCGAACGACTTCGTCTTCGACAACCAGATGCTGGCGCTGGCGATCCGCGCCGGGTTCAACATCGGCGAGATCTCCTGCCCGACCAAATATTTCGAGGAAGCCTCGAGCATCAACTTCACCCGCAGCGTCCGCTACGGCCTCGGCGTCCTGCAGACCTCGGCGGCGCTGTGGCTCAACCGCCACGGGCTGTGGGAGTCGCGCCTGTTCACCGACGGCCCCGACGACTGGCTCATCGAGCCCGGCACCGCCCAGCTCCGCTGGCGCGACCGTTCGTCCTAGCCGTCCGCCACGCCCGCGATCGTCGTGTCGAGCCAGTGCCGGAAGCTGCCGGCGAAGCTGCGGAACAGCAGGATGTCGTAGGTCGGCGCGTCGTCGATCTGGCGGATGACGACGCCGATATGAGCGATCGCCGTCGCCGCCACCGCGCCGGCGGCGAACGCTGCCGGATGAAAGTCGATCGCCGCGCCGCGTTGCAGGACCGTCCGCGCGCCCGCCCCCGACAGCCGGAAGACGACATAGCCGCCCGACTGGTCGGAGACCGAGGCGAGCGCGCCGAGCCGGTCGCGCAGGCCCGCCGCCCAGTCCGCCGAAGCGGCATCGACATGCGCCAGCCAGCTTCCCGGCCCCGTGCCGAGCAGCACGAGCCCCGCTCCGGTCGAGCAGCGCGGCCCGTCGCGCAGGTCGACGCCGAGCGCGGCACCGATCGCCGCCGGGTCGACGCCCTTGCGCGCCATCACCGTCGCCAGGCCGAAGCCGCTGCGCTCGACGACATCAGCCACGGACGCGCACGCCCTGCGGATCGACGAACACCGGGCCGCACACCTCCGCCTCGAGATCGCCGCCGCGGACCGGATCGTGGACGACGATCCGCTCGCCGTGCCGCTCCGGCCCGTACGCCAGCAGCGCCAGCGCGATCGAGTGGCCGAGCGTCGGCGAATAGGCCGCCGATGTCACATGCCCCTCGTCGTTGGCCGCCACCGCCGTCGCACCCTTGGCGAGGAGATGAGCCCCCGCGCGCAGCCGCGCCGCCGGGTCGACCGGCCTCAGCCCAACCAAAGTCGGCCGCTCGGGCGCGACCAGGCCGGGCCGCTGCGCCATGATCCGACCGATGAAATCCTTCTTCTTGGACATCATCTTCGCCATGCCGAGGTCGCCCGCGGTCGTCTGGCCGTTCAACTCGTTGCCGGCGGAATGCCCCTTCTCGATCCGCATCACGCCCAGCGCCTCGGTGCCATAGGCGACGGCGTCGAAGTCGCGGCCCGCCGCGAACAGCGCGCGGACCAGCGCGTCGCCGGCGGTCGCCGGGACGCTGACCTCATAGGCCAGCTCGCCCGAGAAGGAGAGGCGGAAGAGGCGGGCGGTGACGCCGTTCCACATCGTCTCGGCGGCGGCCATGTACGGAAACGCGTCGTTCGACAGGTCGAGCTGCCCTAACAGCGCCTGCACCAATTCGCGCGACCGCGGCCCGGCGACGGCGTAGGTCGCCCAGTGTTCGGTCACCGAGGTCGCCTGCACGTCGAGCCCGGGCCACAGCACCTGCCGGGCATAGTCGATATGCTGCATCACCTTCGCCGCGTTGACCGTGGTAGTAGTGACGAAGAAGCATTCGTCGGCGAAGCGTGTCGTCGTACCGTCGTCCATGACGATGCCGTCCTCGCGCAGCATCACGCCGTAGCGCGCCTTGCCGACCGGCAGCATCGAGAAGCTGTTGACGTAGAGCCTATCGAGCAGCGCGCCCGCATCCGGCCCCTGCACGTCGATCTTGCCGAGCGTCGAGACGTCGCAGATGCCGACCCCGCCGCGCGTGGCGTTGACCTCGCGGTTGACCGTCGCCTGCCAGTCCTCACCCGCGCGTGGGAACCATTGCGCGCGCTTCCACTGACCGGCATCGACGAAGCGCGCGCCCTGCTCGACCGCCCAGACGTGGCCGGCGGTGTGGCGTTCGGGGCGGAAATGCTGGTCGCGGTGGTGGCCGGCGAACACGCCGATCGCGACCGGCAGGTACGGCGGGCGCGACAGGATCGTGCCGGCCTCGGCGATCGACTTGCCGGTCGCGGCGGCGAGCAGCGCGTGACCGTTGAGCTGGCTGGTCTTGCCCTGGTCGGTCGCCATGCCGAGCGTCGTGTATCGCTTGAGATGCTCGATCGAGACGAAGCCCTCGCGCGCCGCCAGCGCAACGTCGGCGTCGGTCACGTCGTGCTGGAAGTCGACGAACGCCTTGGTCCGGCGCGTGCCGACATGCCACAGCGGCGCCACCCTGGCGGGATCGTCGCTGGCGGCGAGCGGCGCGGCCGCGGGCACCGCGAAACCGAG
>CAXUEV010000044.1:0-9800 GCA_964250105.1 uncultured Sphingomonadaceae bacterium | reverse complement strand
CGAGGCCGTCGTGGCGCTCGGCGATCCGCCGCGCCGCGGCGTTGGCGAACGCCATGTCGCCGCGCGCGTCGAGCAGCACCACGCCCATCGCCAGCCGGTCGAGCGCCTCGGCCGCGAGCAGCGCGCGCGGCGCCCAGCCGGCGAGCCGCAACTGGATCTGCGCCGCGCGCTGCAGATGCGGCACCAGCGCCTGGAACGCCTCGACTTCAGACCGGTCGTACGCGCCGGCGCGGCGGCTGCGCGAAATCGTCATCCCGGCGAGGAAGTCCGTGTTGCCGGCGAGAAGCGTCGACAGGCCGTGCGCGATGTCGAGCGGACGCAGGAACGCCTGATAATATTCGGTCCGCTCGAGCGTGGCGAGATCGAGCAGCGCGTCGGTGGTGAACGCCGCACCCATCGGCTGGCGGATGTTGCGATCCGCCCACGGGTTGCGCGCCCATTTCTCGCGATAGATGCGGTCGAAATCGGCGTCCGCGCCATAGGTACGAAAGACCGAGACGTCCTCGCCCGCCCACGAGAAGCCGACGAAGCAGCCGCCTTCCCCGCCGACGTCGCCGGCGATCCGGCCGATCGCCGCCGGCCAGCCGTCGACATCGACCGCGGCATCGTAGATCGACGTGATCGTGTCGGCGAACCTGCTATCGTAGCCCATGCCGCGCCCCCGCGCTCGATCGCTGCCGGACGCTCCTCCCCGCGGCCCAAAATACCGCGTCGTTAATCCTGGGTAAAGATTTTTCGCGCGCCTCACCCGATCGAATGACGCCCGCGGCGCCCGCGGCTGGCATCCCTCCGCGGCGGGGGCCGGCGTGGCACCGGCACAGGGGTATGATCATGCTCGGCAATCGAACCGGAACCGTATCGATAACGGCGATCGCGCTCGCGACGCTGATGCTGTCGCAGCCGGCGGCGGCGACGAACTGCCTGTGGGGCGGCGGCACGGGCAAGTTCCGCGACAAGAACTGGACGAACTGCGGCGTGCCGGAAAAGAAGGACAATGTCGTCATCGGCGATTACCGCCTCAAGCCGCCGACCGGATTCGTCACCATCAACCAGCAGCAGGAATTCCACGATCTGACGCTCAGCGCCGGCAGCACGATCAACCTGAACTTCATCGCGTTGATTAACGGCAACAGCTTCGCCAACTACGGCACGTTCAATGTCGTCCAGACATCGAACGTCCGCCCGTATTTCCGGTCGTACAGCAAGAATCTCATCATCTCCGGCAATGGTGTGATCGTCCTCGACAACGGCGATCTCGGCGGCAACATGACCTTCGGTGCCGGCCAGATCGTCCTCGGCGCGGGCACGATCGGCACGGACAGCGAGCGGCTGTTCAACGACGGGGAGATCACCGCCAACTTCGCCGGCAAGGAAATCCTGTTCCGGAACGCGATCAACGGCACCGGCCGGTTCCGCTCGCAGAACAACGCGTCGCTGCACTTCACCGGCGCGTCGAGCGGCGACTATCTGGTCAACAACAGCCTGGTTCAGCTCGACGGTGCTGACTTCACCGTCGCCCGCGACTATCAGGGGGCGTATTTCTACAGTGGCAACGATTTCGACGCCCGGCGCACCGTCACCGGCACCGGCCAGATCCTCGCCGCCGACGCGCGCCAGTCCGTCAGCGGGCCGCGGCTGGCGGGCAATGTCATCGACTTCGGCGCGATGCGCGTCGGCGACAAGGTCGGCACCTCGCTCGTCGTCGCCAACACCGGCGGGCTGACCACCCTGCGCGGCGCGGTGCAGAGCCGCTACGCGCCGAACGTCCAGGTGACGAGCCCGGATTTCGTGCTGCTTCCCGGCGCGCCCGGGCATGGCAGCGGCCTGACCTTCACCGGCACCAGCGCGGGCCGGATATCGGGCCAGACGATCGACGTCGTCAACAATTTCAGCAACATCGCCGACGACCATTTCGCGGTCAGCGCCAGCGTCTACGCGCCCGCCGTCGTCTATCTGCCGAGCGCCACGGTCGACTTCGGCACGGTGCGCAAGGGCGCCGCCGGGGTCGTCGCCGGCGCGACGATCGCCAACCTCGCCGCCGGCGGACTGACCGACACCCTGCTCACCAGCATCGGCGCGACGCCCGGCAACATCGGCGTCGTCGCCGCACCCGGCCCGCTCGCCGCCGGGCAGTTCGGCACCGCCGCGTTCGGCCTCGACACCGGCGCGGCAGGGTTCGTCGGCGGCACGACGGTGATCGGCTTCGCCTCGCACGACGCCGAGCTCGCCGACCTGTCGCTCGGCTCGAAGACGCTGGTCTTCGCCGGCACGGTGACCGACCCCGCCGTCGCCGCCCTCGCCAAGCAGGCCGGCGCCGGCGACTTCGCCGGCGGCGACGGCGTCTACACGCTCGACCTCGGCCGGGTCGGGTTCGGCACGGTCGCCACCGAGATCGCCGTGCTCAACACGGTCTTCGCCTCGGCCTTCGCCGAGACGCTCGGCGGCGGCTTCACCCTGACCGGCGACGCCGGCTACAGCTTCGCCGGCGACGCCTTCGCCGGGCTGGCGGGCGGCGGGCGCGACCTCGGCAACCGGCTCGGCTTCGACACGCGCCGCCTCGCTGCCGGCACCTATCGCAGCGTGCTGACCTTCACCGGCTTCAGCCGCTATCCCGGCCTCGACGACCTCATGCTGAACCCGCTGCGGGTGACCATTAAAGCCACCGTCGTGCCCGAGCCGGCGAGCTGGGCGCTGATGATCGCCGGCTTCGCCACGGTCGGCCTCGCGCTCCGGCGCGGACGTGCCACGGCCGCGCCGGGGCCGGATCGGCGGCGCGTCGGCCTCGTCTGACGGGGTGCCGGGGTCCGTCCCGCGTCCGTGCCGCGGGAATCTCGCCGCCTAACGCAGCGCGGCGGCGATCAGTCTGTGCAGCTTGTTGTGGATGCGGTCGTTCCCGGCGACGATCTCGGCCCGCTCGACCGGCCGGTCGCCGCCCCTGAAATCGGTGACGAACCCCCCCGCCTCGCGCACCAGCAGGATGCCCGCCGCGACGTCCCACGGCTGCAGGTCGCTCTCCCAATACCCATCGTACCGCCCCGCCGCGACCCACGCCAGGTCGAGCGCCGCCGAGCCGAAGCGCCGGACCCCGGCGACCTCGGGGATCACCCGCGCCATGATCTTGGCGAACGGCACCGGATCGCCGTGCCCGGCGAAGGGGATGCCGGTGGCGATGACGCTGTCGACCAGCTCGCGGCGGGCGGAGACCCGCAGCCGCCGGTCCTGCAGCCACGCCCCCTTGCCTTTCTCGGCCCAGAAACTTTCGTCGGTAAGCGGTTGATAAACCAGCCCGGCGACGACCTCGCCGCGCTCCTCGGCGGCGATCGAGACGGCGAAGTGCGGCAGGCCGTGGAGGAAGTTGGTGGTGCCGTCCAAGGGGTCGACGATCCAGCGGTGGTCGGGGTCGCGGCCCTCGGTCGCCCCCTCCTCCTCCATCAGCAGCCCCCAGTCGGGCCGCGCCTGCGTCAGTATCTCGCGGATCGTCTTCTCCGCCGCGCGGTCGGCGTTCGACACGAAGTCCGCCGGCCCCTTCTTCGACACCTGGAGCGCCTCGACCTCGTTGAAATCGCGGCGCAATCGCGGCGCCGCCTTGCGCGCCGCCTTGTCCATGACGGTGATCAGCGCGGAGTGAAGCGGCACGCTCAGTCGGCCCGGCGGACATACTCGCGCGCATAGACGTCGACGACGATCCGCGTGCCGACGCCGATGAACGGCGGCACCATCACCCGGACCCCGTTCTCGAGCCGCGCCGGCTTGTACGACGACGACGCCGTCTGGCCCTTGACCACCGCCTCGGTGTCGGCGACGACGGCGTCGATCTGGTCGGGCAGCTGGACCGAAATCGGTTTATCGTCATAGGTTTCCATGACGACGTCCATACCGTCCGTGAGGAATTCGGCCGCCTCGCCGAGCAGGTCGCGCGGAAGCTGCACCTGGTCGTAGCTGACCTTGTCCATGAACGTCAGCTGCTCGCCGTCGGCATAGAGATATTGGAAATCGCGCGTGTCGAGGCGCACCTTCTCGACCGTCTCGGCCGAGCGGAAGCGCTCGTTGGTCTTGCGCCCGTCAATCAGGTTCTTCAGCTCGACCTGCATATACGCCCCGCCCTTGCCCGGCTGCGTGTGCTGGATCTTGACCGCGCGCCACAGCCCGCCCTGATATTCGAGGATGTTCCCCGGACGGATGTCGACGCTGTTCATCTTCATGGGCAAGCTCGCGGCAGATTGGAGGCGCGTGTCCTAGCCGAGCGAGCGCCTCATGCCAAGAACTCGTCCTCGCCGATGCCCGCCTAAGCAACCCGTTCAGCGTCAGGCGACGGCGATGTGGGGAACTTCGCTATACTCGAGGACGAGGTCGTCCGGACCGAGAATCGTGCCGGTCTCGTATTCGATCAAAATGCGTGCGATATCATCGGCATAGACGAGGAGTTCGGCGATCGTGGCCGCCTCGACGACGAGGCCCTGCACATCGTCGGTCTGGCCGAGATAGACCTTCTCGGGCAGATACTCGACGGTCAGGTGCACCACGCGGGCCATAATCGTATCTATCATCTCGCCAACACGGGCGCAAACGCCGCCACCCCCGCCGCCGGCCCCTCCGGATGCGTCCAGACCGCAGCCGACACGGCGAGGAAGTCGGCGCCGGCAGCGACGAGCGGGGCGGCGTTGGCGGCGGTGATGCCGCCGATGGCGACGCACGGCAGCTGGCTCAGCGTCGTCCACCAGCCGAGCAGCGACGGCTCGGGGCGGTGCATCGTCGCCTTGGTCGTCGTCGGGAAGAACGCGCCGAAGGCGACATAGTCGGCCCCGGCTTCGCCCGCCTCCATCGCCAGGTGGCGGCTGTCGTGGCAGGTGACGCCGATCTGGACGTCGGGCCCGAGCAGCCGCCGGGCGGCGCCAACGTCGCCGTCGCCCTGCCCGAGATGGACACCGTCGGTGCCAAGTTCCTTCGCCAAGTCCATGCGATCATTGAGGATGAAGGCGACGTCGTGCGCCCCGCAGACCGGCATCAGCGCCGCCGCCGCGCGCCGGACGTCGTCGTCGGCGACGTCCTTCAGCCGCAGCTGGAACGCCGCCACCGCCCCGCCCGCCAGCGCTGCGCGCAGGTCGTCGGCGAACCCCGCTCCGAACGCCGGCGGCGAGATCAGGTAGAGCTGGCACGCTGGCCGCGGCTGGCGCTCGAAACGGTCGCCGAAGCCGGGATCGAGCGGGACGTCGCTCATGCCCGCGTCATCGCGCGCTCGCGCAAAAACAGGAACAGCGGCAGTCCGCACGACACGCCGATGCACAGCGTCGCGACGACCGCCAGCCACGCCCCCCGCACCCGCTTGCGGGTGCCCTCGATGACGATGAAGGCGATCAGCGCCAGCGCGGCGACGACGACGTCGGCGGTGAAGAAGCGGGCGACCGGCGCCGCCCACGCCTCGGCGAGGAGGCGCGGCAGGTCGAACCCGTTGACCGCGATCCACGGCACCAGCTGCCGCAGCGGGACGGCGGCGCCGACGACGGCGAACGCCGCGTAGAGCGTCGACGCTTCCCCCGGCGGCGCCGGCACCCGCTACTCCGCGCCCTGGTAGATCGCGACGATCCGGTCGAGCAGCGCCAGCGCCTCGGCGCGCGGCCGCTGGAAGGTGTTGCGGCCGATGATCGAGCCGTTGCCGCCGCCGTCGCGGATATCGCGCGCGTCCTGGAAGACGGCGTCGGTGCCCTTGGTCGCACCGCCCGAGAACACCACCATCCGGCGCCCGGCGAAGCACGCCTGGACGACGTGGCGGACACGCGCCGCCTGCGTCGCGGTGTCGATCGTCTCGTATGCCTTTTTCGCGTCCTTCTGCGCGACATGGTCGCTCGGCAGCTTGACCTTGATGATGTGCGCGCCCTGCAACGCTGCCATGTGCGCGGCATAGGCGCCGGCGTCGACGCCGAGCTCGTCGTCCTTGTTCAGCTCGCCGCCGCGCGGGTAGCTCCACAGCACAGTGGCGATGCCGACGCTCTTCGCCTCGGCCGACATCTCGGCGATCTCTTCCTGCAGGTCGAAGAACGAGTCCGATCCCGGATAGACGGTGAAGCCGATCGCGGCGCAGCCGAGGCGCAGCGCGTCGTCGACCGAGCCGGTCAGCGCCTGGTCGCGCGCCGTCGCCCAGCTGTTGCTGCTGTTGATCTTGAGGATCGTCGGGATTTGCCCGGCGAACGTGTCGGCCCCGGCCTCGATCATGCCGAGCGGCGAGGCGAAGGCCGACAGGCCGGCGTCGATCGCCAGCTGCCAGTGGTAGTGCGGGTCGTACCCCGCCGGGTTCGGCGCGAAGCTCCGCGCCGGGCCATGCTCATAGCCCTGGTCGACCGGCAGGATGACAAGCTTGCCGCTGCCGCCGAGCCGCCCCTGCATCAGGATGCGGGCGAGATTAGCCTTGGTCCCGGGATTGTCGCTCTCGTAGTTGCCGAGGATCGTCTTGACGGCGGCGGTGATGGTCATTGGGCAGGCTCCGGAGGATGTCGCTTGGGGCCTTAACGGCGCGGCAGCGGGCGGGGCTTGTCGCCGAAATGGACTTCGGCGACCTGGACGAACAATTCGAAGATATTCTCGGCGATCGCGCTGGCGTCGTCGTCGGACATCGACGCCAGCGTGTTGGCGACCGCCCCGATCGCGGCACCGTCATCGCCCTTGCCGACCCCGGCGCGCGTCATCCGCGCGACGATGTCGTTGTAGCCGATCCGCGCCTCGTCGGGAAACTCCTCGCCGCGCAGGTCGCGGATCGCGCGGAACGCCGCGCCGATCCGGTCGTGGATCGGGTCGGCCGAGCGCGCCAGCGTCCACGCCGCCGGGTAAAGTCTCTCCCACAGATGGTCGGCGTCGATCATGCCGCGCCGCCGTGCAGGGCCTCGACGCCGGGCAGCCGCTTGCCCTCCATCCATTCGAGGAAGGCGCCGCCGGCATTCGACACGAAGGTGAAGCCCGCCGCCGCGCCGGCATGGTTGAGCGCCGCGACCGTGTCGCCGCCGCCGGCGACCGACACCAGCCCCTCGGCGGTAAGCGCCGCGGCGGTCCGCGCCAGCGCTACCGTCGCCGCGTCGAACGGCGCGATCTCGAACGCGCCGAGCGGGCCGTTCCACACCAGCGTCCGGCACGTCTTGAGGACGTCGCCGAGCGCCTCGACCGCCGCCGGACCGATGTCGAGGATCATCTCGTCGGCCGCCACCTCGTGGACGTTGACCGTGCGCGTCGCCGCATGCGCCTTGAACTCGCGGGCGACGACAACGTCGTACGGCAGGTGGACGGTGCAATTCGCCGCCTCGGCGCGCGCGACCACGTCGAGCGCGGTCGCCGTCAGGTCGTGCTCGCACAGCGACTTGCCGACGTCGATCCCGCGCGCGGCGAGGAAGGTGTTGGCCATCGCCCCGCCGATGATCAGATGGTCGACGCGCGTCACCAGATGGAGGAGGACATCGAGCTTCGACGACACTTTCGCCCCGCCGACGACTGCCGCCACCGGATGGACAGGGTTGCCGAGCGCGCGTCCCAGCGCGTCGAGCTCGGCCTGCATCGACCGCCCGGCGAACGCCGGCAGGACATGCGCCAGCCCCTCGGTCGAGGCGTGGGCGCGGTGCGCGGCGGAAAACGCGTCGTTGACATAGGCGTCGCCGAGCGTCGCCAATTCGGCGACGAAACCGGTGTCGTTCGCCTCCTCGCCGGCGTGGAAGCGTGTGTTCTCGAGAACGGCGACACTGCCGCCGGTCATCGTCGCCACCGTCGCCGCGGCGACCGGGCCGATGCAGTCGGCGACGAACGCCACCGGCCGGCCGAGCACCTCGGCGAGCGCCGCCGCCACGGGTTTGAGCGACAGCGCGAGGTCGACGCCCTTGGGCCGGCCGAAGTGCGACACGACGAGGACGATCGCGCCGCGGTCGGCGAGTTCGGCGATCGTCGGCATCGCCGCGGTCAGCCGCGCGGGATCGCCGACCACCCCGTCGGCCATCGGCACGTTGAGGTCGGCGCGGACGAGAACCCGCTTGCCGGCGACGTCGCCGAGATCGTCCAGCGTGCGGAACACTAGCCGAGCGACCCCATCAGCGTCGCGGTGTCGACCATCCGGTTCGAGAAGCCCCATTCGTTGTCGTACCAGCTGACGACGCGGACCAGCCGCTTGTCGAGCACCGTCGTCTCGAGGCTGTCGATCGTCGAGCTCGCCGGGTCGTGGTTATAGTCGTGGCTGACCAGCGGCTCATCCGAATAGACAAGGATACCCTTCAGGTCGTTGCTTTCGGACGCTTTCTTCAGCGCGACGTTGACCTCCTCGATCGTCGTGTCGCGCGACGGGGTGAAGGTGAAGTCGACGAGGCTGACGTTCGGCGTCGGCACGCGCACCGAGGTGCCGTCGAGCTTGCCCTGAAGTTCGGGGATGACCTCGCCGACGGTCCGCGCCGCGCCCGTCGTCGTCGGGATCATCGACATCGCCGCCGCGCGCGCGCGGCGCGGGTCCTTGTGCATCTGGTCGAGCAGCGCCTGGTCGTTGGTGTAGCTGTGGATCGTCAGCATCAGCCCGCGCTCGACGCCGATCGCCTCGTGCATGACCTTGACAATGGGCGCGAGGCAGTTGGTCGTGCACGACGCGTTCGACACAACACTGTGCGCCGCCGTCAGCTTGGCGTGGTTGACGCCGTAGACGACGGTCAGGTCGACGTCCTTGCCCGGGGCCGAGATCAGCACCTTGCGGGCGCCGGCGGTCAGGTGCGCCCGCGCCTTGGCGGCATCGGTGAACAGCCCGGTGCATTCGAGCGCGATGTCGACGCCGAGCTCGGCGTGCGGCAGCTTCGCCGGGTCGCGCTCGGCGGTGACGCGGATGCGCTTGCCGTCGACGACGAGGTCGCTGCCCTCGACCGTCACCGTCCCCGGATAGGTGCCGTGGGTAGAATCGCGGCGGAGCAGCAGGGCGTTGGTGTTAATGTCGGCGAGATCGTTGATGGCGACGATCTCGAGGTCGCCGCCGCGCGCCAGAATCGCCCGCATGACCAGTCGACCGATGCGGCCGAAGCCGTTGATCGCTACCTTAGTCGTCATTGACTTGCTCCAAATTGGGTGCCGAATCGGCCGGTTCGGCGCGGCGCACCATGGCCATGCCGTCCGCGGCGGTCAACAATCGCGGCAAACCCCCGGCTCGCCGCGCCAAAGGATTGACGCGACATGCCGCCGCTTCGTATGGCGTGCGCCGGACACGTCGAGATTTCAGGAGTTTGCCGGTGCCGGATGCGACGACGCTCGAACGTCTCGACGACGCGCTGACGCGGATCGAGGCCGCGATGGTGGCGATGCAGGACGAGCGCGACCGTGCCGAGCGGCGCTTCCGGATGCTCGACACGGCGAGCGGCGAGGCGCTGGCCGCGCTCGACTCGCTGATCGCGCGCGAGCCCGGCTGATGGGCCAGGTCGACGTCGCGATCGGCGGCCGCAGCTACCGTCTGCAGTGCAGCGACGGCGAGGAGGCGCACCTCGCCGCGCTCGCCGGCCACCTCGAGGTCAAGGCGGGCGAGCTGACCGCGGCGATCGGCGCGATGAGCGAGCCGCGGCTGCTGCTGATGGCCGGGCTCCAGGTCGCCGACGAACTATTCGCGCTGCGGCAGGGCGCGGCTTTCGTGAAGGACGACTTTCGCTGCTATCTGGCCGCGCATTCGATGGGCGGGCTGGTGGTGCGCGCATTTCTGCAGAACCATGCGCTCGGCGATCCGGAAGCCCGGGCCTGCATCGACAAGGTCTTCACCTATGCCACGCCGCACAACGGCATCGATATCGGCGGCATCAACGTGCCCGGCT
>CAXUEV010000043.1:0-9863 GCA_964250105.1 uncultured Sphingomonadaceae bacterium | reverse complement strand
CCGCCGCGTCGGGCCGCGACGCATAGCGGAAGGTGACGCGGTCGAGCGTCAGCCGCCCCAGCGCCGGCACCGGCAGCGCCACCGCGTGCGCCGGCGGCGTGATGTCGGGCCGCGCCGCGAGCAGCTCCTCCATCCGCCCCGACGCGCCGGCGGCGCGCATGAAGTCGCCGTAGACCTCGGTCAGCGCGCCGAACGCGCCGGCGACGATGCCGGCGGCGATCAGGAAGGCGGTGATCGTGCCGCCGCTCATCCGCCCGGCGATGACGTCGGCGGCACCTTCCCACAGCACCAGCGTGATCGCGCCGAAGATCAGGAAGATGACGATCGCGGTCATCGCCGCGCGCACGCGGAAGCGGCGGCGGGCGGCGGCGAAGGTCGCCTCGACCGCGTCGCCGAAGCGCCGCGCCTCGCGCGCCTCCTGGGTGAACGCCTGAACCACCTTGATCGCGCCGAGCACCTCGGCGACGATCGTGCCGATCACCGCGATCCGGTCCTGGCTCGATCGCGACAGCGTCCGCACCCGGCGCCCGAGCAGGAGGATCGGCACGACCGTCAGCGGGATGACGAGGAGCATCGACAGCGTCAGCTTGGGGCTCTGGAACGCCATGTAGACGAGCCCGCCCACGCCAAGGAACAGGTTGCGGAGCGCGATCGACGCGCCGCTCGACACGACCTGCTCGATGACCGCGGTGTCCGACGTCAGCCGCGCGGCGATCTCCGACGGCCGGTTCGCCTCGAAATAGCCGGGGTCGAGCGACAGGAGGTGGCCGTGCACCGCCTTGCGCAGGTCGGCGACGACGCGCTCGCCGATCCAGCTGACGTAGTAGAAACGGACGCCGGTGGCGAGGCCCTGGACCGCGACGATCGCCAGCAGCCCCCAGAAATACGGCGCGATCGCCGCCGGGTCGGCGCCCGCCTGGAAGCCCTTGTCGACGACGAGCTTGAGCCCCTGCGGGATCGCCAGCGCCGAGCCCGCGGCGACGACGAGCGCCGCCAGCGCCGCCGCCAGATGCCCCGGATAGCGCATGACGAAGCGCCCGAGGAGCTTCAGCCGCGACAGCCGGCGCAGCGGCGGTTCGGCCACCGTCAGTACCCGGTCGGCGCGACCGTCCGCCCGAGGAAGCGCAGCCGCGTCTCCCAGACATGGACGTCGAGTCCGGTCGCGGCGTGGGTCGCGCCGGGATAGACCATCAGGTCGAACGGCCGCCCCGCCTTCTGCAGCGCCGCCATCAGCGCGGTCGAGTTCTCGAACACGACATTGTCGTCGGCCATGCCGTGGATCAGCAGCAGCGGCCGCGTGATCGCCGTGGCAGCACCCAGCGCGTCGCTCAGCCTGTACGGCGCGGGGTCGACCGTCGGGTTGCCGAGATAGCGTTCGGTATAGGCGGTGTCGTACAACTCCCAACGCGTCACCGGCGCGCCGGCGATCCCGGCGGCGAAGGCGTCGGGCGCGGCCTCGAGCAGCTTGAGCGTCATATAGCCGCCGTACGACCAGCCGTTGACGACGACCTTGTCGGGCGCCGCCCAGGGTTGCGCCTTGACCCAAGCCAGCGCCGCGAGCTGGTCGTCGACCTCGGCGCCGCCGAGCCGGCGGTAGAGCACGTCCTCGAACGTCTTGCCGCGGTTGGCCGAGCCGCGGTTGTCGAGCTGGAACACCGCCCAGCCGTGCTGGACCAGATATTCGTTGATCGGCGCCGGCCAGCTCCGCGTCGCATATTGCGCGCCGGGGCCGCCGTAGACGGTGAAGTACACCGGGTGCGGCCCCGGCGTCGGCGGCACGAAGACGCGGTAGTGGAGCGGCGTGCCGTCGGCGGCCGCGATCGTGCCGAAGCGCGGCGCGACATGCGCCGCCAGGTACGGCGCGTAGGGGTGGCCGGCGTCGACGCGGTTCTCCTCGATCCACGCCAGCCGCCGGCCGGCGGCGTCGGCGAGCCACGTCTGCGGCGGCTGCGTCGGGGTCGAGCGCGTGACCAGCGCCGCGGTGCCGCCCTTGTCCATCGTCACCTCGTGCCAGCCGCCGGGCGCGGTCAGCCGCACCGGCCCCGCCGGCTTGAGATAGTCGACGACGTAGAGCTGCTTCTCGAGCGGCGTGTCGGCGAAGCCGGTGAAGAACAGCTTGTGCGCCGTCTCGTCGACCCCGGCGACCTCGTCGACCACCCAGTCGCCGCGCGTCAGCCGCGTCAGCCGGCCGTCCGCCCAGCGATACAGGTGCGCGAAGCCGCTGCGTTCGGAGCCCCAGAGGAACGAGCCGTCGGCCAGCGCGCGGAAATTATCGTTGAGGTTGATCCAGGTTTTCGCCGTCTCGCGCAGCACCACCGTCGTCGCCCCCGTCGCCGGATCGGCGCGGAGCAGGTCGAGGCGCTTCTGGTCGCGCGACAGGCGCTGGACGTAGAGCGCGCCGCCGTCCGCCGCCCAGTCGACGCGCGCGAGATAGATGTCGGGATCGGGCCCGAGGTCGACCTTGACCCGGCCGCCACCTCCGGTGCCGCCGTCGGGCCGCAGCAGCCACAGCTCGACGCGCGCGTTCGGCCGCCCCGCCGCCGGATAGCGCTGGGCGAACAGGCGCGTGCCGTCGGCGCCGATCGCCGCGCGCTGGACGACGTCGACGCCGCTCTCGTCGACGCGCTCGACCGCGACGAGCGCGTCGGTCGGCGACCACCACGTCCCGACATAGCGGTGGAGCTCCTCCTGGGCGATGAACTCGGCCGCGCCCCAGCCGATCGTCGCCGAGCCGTCGCCGGTCAGCGCCGTCTCGCTGCCGGCGGCGAGGTCGTGGACGACGAAGTTGCGGTCGCGGACGAACGAGGCGAAGCGCCCGCGCGGCGACAGCTGCGCGTCGGTCTCGGTCGCCGGCGTGTCGGTCAGCCGGCGGACGCCGCCGTCGAGCCCCGCGAGCCACAGGTCGCCGTCGACCGGGACCAGCAGCGACTTCGCGTCGGGTGCCCAGGCATAGTCGGCGATGCCGCGGACGTCGGCGATGCGCTGGCGCTCGCGGTTCATCCGCTCGGTCTCCGACAGCGCCGCGCCGCTGCCGAGCCGCGTCGAATCGACGATCATCCGCGTCGCGCCCGTGGCGGTGTCGACCGCCCACAGGTCGTAGCGGTCCTTGTCGTCAGGTCGCGCCTTGAGCAAAGTCGCCAGCCGCCCGTCGGGCGACAGCTTGAGCACGCGCGGCTTGGGCCCTGAAAGCGACGGCGACGCGAACACGCGCGCCAGCGTCAGCTCCGCCGCCTCCGCTCCCGCGCTCAACGCCGCCAGCCCGACCAGCGCCGCCAGCACCATCGACCGCATGTCCCGTCGTCCCATCGTGTCACGCCACCACCGCTAGAGCGGGATGCTCCTTACCCGCCTGCACCGACACCTTGCCGTCATCCCCGCGAACGCGGGGACCCATCACCCGACGTCCGCGAGCGATGGGTCCCCGCACGCGCGGGGATGACGATGAAAAGGGATGATCCAGGCACAGGTCGACTTGCTCTAGACGCTCGCGACCGGGGTGCAAAGCCCGGGCGCCTGGCGACCGACTACAACCGAAACGGACGCTACCCCGCTCGCGCGGCTTTAAGACGGCGTTAAGCATGACCCATCGTGTTGCTGCACAGGACCGGCATCGATGATCAAGCCTCGGACAACCGACGCGCGCGTGCGCCACCGCCTCGACCGGGCGCTCGTCGTCGCCCTCGCCACCGTCTACTTCATCGGCGGCCTCGGCGTCGCCATCGGCGCCTGGGGCCCACCCGCCTAGATATAGCGGCGTGTAATGACGAGCGGCCGGAACTGCAATAAAGCCTGTTTCCGGGGTCGGATTATGTGAGACGATGGCGATTGGCGGGCGCACGTTCGTTGAGACGCAAATCACATTGGGTGCGACGGACGCGAGATGGTCGCCGAGCGGCTAAGGATCGCGGACACGTACCCGTGCCAAGAGAGACCGCCGACATGGCGCAAGATTGCGCTGATTTTCACAACGGGTTTTCTGGTCGTTTTTCTGGCGGCGAGGACGGCATCGACTAGCACGAGAAAACCGCTCGTTTTCCTTGCGATGCTGGAAACGGCACGATCGGCAGCTACCGCCCATAAGCGGCCATACGCTCAATTGATGAGAAAGCGGAGCAACAGCCTGTCTGTATGACCGTTGAGATGTGTCAACGCTTCAAGGCCATAAAATTCATCTGCAAATAGCAACGCCGCCTGCTCTTCCACCAATAGCCTGGAGCCTTCTGGAGCATCCCCAAACCTATATTTTTTGTCGATTGCGTGAAAGATGGTTTGTATCTCCGATGGTAACACTTTTAGTGAGTCCACGACATACTCACCGCCCGTTTCCAAATTAGTGCCCTTTGCAGTACTATAGTGTATTCGTAACACAAACTGGGTAGTTATTACTCTTGCGTGGAATATGTCGGCGTGGATCTCGGTTACAATGCATATTGCTCTACTTCCACCACTACCGGTGGCATGGAAGAAGCCTCCGACTTGCAATACTTGCAATTCATTCGGATCGATCACGGCGATTACCTCCAATTTTATTTTTTAGCTTCTCAGCTCGTGAAACGGAACTCTCTGAGGTGAACGATTTACCGCTTTCGCGGTCGCGGCACATGCCTCGGATCGGGCGCACGGCTGACGTTCCGGTGTCGAGGACGCAGTGTCCGCTTTCCACCACTTTTCGCCATTCGTGAGCGAACGATCAGGATTGCGCGTCGGTCGCACCGAATGGGGTTTCTGTCTCACGAAGCGCGTTTCCCGCATCGATCCCTCTCGTTCAATGCGAGCCGGAAACTGCCCGTTATTGCAGTTCCATCTGCTCATCGTTGCGAGCCGCTACACCTAGAGCCGTCATTCCCGCTTTTGCGGGAATGACAGGATGAAAGGAATGCGGTGTGGTGCCGTGCCGTGCGCAGCAGCGTGCCGACAAGAAAATCGCCATTTTCGCACCCGCAAACCCCGCCGGCTCTCCGCACCTTGTATCCCTCATGCTGCAAGTGCGTTATGACCCATCGTGCCGGGCTTCCAGCCGGGCACGGGGTCGAGGACGAACGATGCTCTACAGCGCCTATGAAGTTCAGAAGTCGCTGCTCGCCGGGGCCGGGGCGGCGTCGCAGATCGCGTCCGAATGGTTGCTCAGCCCGGCCAATCCGTTCGCCTATATCGGCACCAGCCCGGTGATCGCCCGCGCGCTCGAGGTCTTCGCCCATGCCGCCGCGCCGCGCGGCAAGCCGGCGTTCGGCCTCGCGGCGACGATCGTCGACGGCGTCTCGGTCGCCGTCAGCGAAGAGATCGTCCTGCGTAAGCCGTTCGGCCAGCTCAAGCATTTCGTCCGCGCCGTCGCCGGGCGCAACGATCCCAAGCTGCTGATCGTCGCGCCGATGTCGGGGCATTTCGCGACGCTGCTGCGCGGCACCGTCGAGCGGATGCTGCCCGGTCACGACGTCTACATCACCGACTGGCGCGACGCCAAGCTCGTGCCGCTGAGCGAGGGCCATTTCGACCTCGACGACTATATCGACTATCTGATCGCGTTCCTCGGCGAGATCGGGCCGGGCGCGCACGTGCTCGCGGTCTGCCAGCCGGCGGTGCCGTCGTTCGCCGCGGTGGCGCTGATGTCGCAGGCCAAGCACCCGGCGCTGCCGCTGACGCTGACGATGATGGGCGGGCCGATCGACACGCGCCAGGCGCCGACCTCGGTCGACGACATCGCCACCGAGCGCCCCTACGCGTGGTTCGAGAACAACGTCGTCGCTACCGTGCCGGCGATCCATCCCGGCGCCGGGCGCAAGGTCTATCCGGGCTTCCTCCAGCTCGCCGGCTTCCTGTCGATGAACCTCGCCAGCCACATGAAGTCGCACTGGGAGCTGTTCAAGCACCTCGTCGCCGGCGACGACGACAGCGCCGACGCGACCAAGGCGTTCTACGAGGAATATCGCTCGGTCGCCGACATGACCGCCGAATTCTACCTGCAGACGATCGACGTCGTCTTCCAGCGCCAGGCGGTGGCGAAGGGCGAGTTCGAGCATCGCGGCGTCCGCGTCGACGCCGGCGACATCACCGCCACCGCGCTGCTCGCGATCGAGGGCGAGCGCGACGACATCTCGGGCCTCGGCCAGACGCGCGCCGCGCTCGACCTCGCGACCAACCTGCCGGCGGCGAAGAAGCGCTACCACATGGCCGCGGGCGTCGGCCATTACGGCATCTTCAACGGCCGCCGCTGGCGCGAGGGCATCGCGCCGATCGTCGAGGATTTCATCCGCGCGAACGATCCGGCGCAGGCGGCGCGCGCGCCCCAGGCACCCGCGCCCGCCGAGATCGAACCCGCGGCCGGCGAGGCGGATCCGGTGGCCCACGCCTGAACCGCGCACGGATCGCCGGCGACGCGGCCCGCTCCCGGCATCGTGGCGGCGCCGTGCCGCAGGTCGTACCGCGCGAGTTGCGCTACGAGGCCGCCGGAATACGCTGCCAGCCGCCGGCACCGAGCCGCTCGACCGGCTGGAACCGCGTCTTATAGTCCATCCGCTCGCACCCATCGATCCAGTAGCCGAGATAGACGAACGGCAGCGCCGCCCGCGCCGCCCGGACGATGTGATCGAGGATGATGAAGGTGCCCAGACCCCGCCGCGCCGAGTGCTCGGGCTCGAAGAAACTGTAGACCATCGACAGCCCGTCGGACTGTTTGTCGGTCAGGCAGGCGCCGACCAGCCGCCCCGGACGGCCGTCCGCCGACGGCTCGCGATACTCGACGACGACCGTGTCGACCGGCGTCTGCTCGACCATGTCGGCGAAGTCGTAGGCGTCCATCGCCGCCATGCCGCCGCCCGGATGGCGGTGCCCGAGATAGCGCTGGAGGAGGTCGAACTGCTCCTCGGTACTCCAGGGTTCACAGGCACTTACCTCGAGATCCGCATGTCGCTTGAGCAGCCGCTTCTGCGATGCCGAGGGGGCGAACTGGCCGGTGACGACGCGCACCGAGATGCACGCCGAGCAGCCGTCGCAGCTCGGCCGGTAGACGACGTTCTGGCTGCGGCGGAAGCCGATCCGGCTCAGCGCCTCGTTCATCTCGACCGCGCCGCTGCCCTTCAGCTCGGTGAACACCTTGCGCTCGGTGCGTCCCGGAATATACGGACACGGCGACGGGGCGGTGACGAAGAAGCGCGGGAAGCGGAAGGTCTGGTCGGTCACTGCAGCTTGGGCTCCCCGGCATGCTCCCTATATGCGGCACCGCCCGCGGAATCGGTAGGCCTATTTCAGTCGAGTTCGACCTGCCGCACGTCGTAGCCCGCGGCGCGCAGCGCCTCGATCAGCCGGTCGAGATGGTCGCGATCGCGCGTCTCGCACTCGATCTCGGTGATCAGCCCCTTCGCCGGCAGGGTCGTGAACACGCGCTGGTGATAGACTTCGAGGATGTTGACCTGCTGCCGGTCGAACACGCGCGCGACCTCGAACAGCTGCCCCGGCCGGTCCTTGAGCCGGATCCGCAGCCGCGCCAGCCGCCCTGACCGGGCGAGGTCGCGCAGCAGGACGTTGGCCAGTAGGCGCGTGTCGATGTTGCCGCCGCACAGCACCAGCCCGACCTTGCGCCCGCGGAAGCCCTGCGGATGCGCGAGGAGCGCGGCGAGGCCGGCCGCGCCGGCGCCCTCGACGACCGTCTTCTCGATCGTCAGCAGCAGCGACACGGCGCGTTCGAGATCGCGCTCGCCGACCAACAGGATGTCGTCGACTAGCGCCTCGACGACGCGGAAGGTCAGCTCGCCGGGCACCTTGACGGCGATGCCTTCGGCGAGCGTGTCGCCGTCGGACTGGACGCTCTCGCCGTGCAGCTTCGCCCACATCGACGGGTAGAGATCGGCCTGGACGCCGACGACGCGGATGTCGGGATTGATCGCCTTGGCCGCGGTCGCCATGCCCGCGATCAGCCCGCCGCCGCCGATCGGCACGACCAGCGTGTCGAGCGCGGGCGCGTCCTCGAGCATCTCGAGCGCGACCGTGCCCTGGCCGGCCATGATCAGCGCGTCGTCGAACGGCGGCACATAGGTAAGCCCACGCTCGCCCGTCAGGCGCAACGCATGCGCGGCGGCGTCGTCGAAGCTCTCGCCGTGGAGGATGACGCTGGCGCCGTGGCCTTCGGTCTGGCGGACCTTCACCACCGGCGCGAACTTCGGCATGACGATCGTCGCCGGAATGCCGAGCCGGGCGGCGTGATAGGCGAGGCCTTGGGCGTGGTTGCCGGCGGACGCGGCGATGACGCCGCGCGCGCGCTGCTCGGCGTCGAGCGACAGCAGCTTGTTGAGCGCGCCGCGCTCCTTGTAGGCGGCGGTGAACTGGAGATTCTCGAACTTGAGCCAGACCTCGGCGCCGGTCATCGCCGACAGCGTCCGGCTGTGCAGGCACGGCGTGCGGATGACGGCGTCGCCGATCGCCGCGCGCGCCGCGAGAATATCGGCATAGCCGATCGGCAACGGCGGCGGGAGCGAGGCGGCGAGGGCGGTCATGCCGCTGCTTAACCGGATGCGCGGCGATTTGCCACCCGCGCGCGATGCGTTAGACGCGATGCCGCAATCAGGGAGCCGGCATGGCGCGCATCACCTTTATCGGCCTCGGCGTCATGGGCTATCCGATGGCCGGCCACCTGGCGAAGGCCGGGCACGCTGTCACCGTCTACAACCGCACGGCGAGCCGGGCCGAAGCGTGGATTGCCGAACATGGCGGCCGCAGCGCGGCGTCACCGGCCGCGGCGGCGGCCGACGCCGAGGCGGTCTTCGCCTGCGTCGGCAACGACGACGACCTGCGCAGCGTGACGCTGAGTCCCGACGGTGCCCTGGCGGCGATCACGCCCGGCGCGCTGTTCGCCGATCACACCACGGTATCGGCGAGCATCGCCCGCGAACTCGCCGCCGCCGGTGCCGCACGCGGTGTCGACGTGCTCGACGCGCCGGTGTCGGGCGGGCAGGCGGGTGCGGTCAACGGCGCGCTGACGATCATGTGCGGCGGCACCGCTGCGGCCTTCGCCGCCGCCGAGCCGATCATGGCTGCCTATGCCAAGCGCATCGGCCTGATGGGTCCGGCGGGGAGCGGCCAGCTGACCAAGATGGTCAACCAGATCGCCATCGCCGGCGTCCTTGAGGGCCTCGCCGAAGCGGTGCATTTCGCGCTTGCTGCCGGGCTCGACGCCGACGCGGTGATCGACGTCATCGCCAAGGGCGCGGCGCAGAGCTGGCAGATGGACAACCGCGCCGGCACCATGGCGCGGGGCGAGTTCGACTTCGGCTTCGCCGTCGACTGGATGCGCAAGGACCTCGGGCTGGTGCTCGACGAAGCGAAGCGTCTCGGCATCAGCCTGCCGGCGACGGCGCTGGTCGACCAATTCTACGGCGACGTCCAGGCGCTGGGCGGCCGGCGGCAGGACACGAGCGCACTGATCCGTCGCTTCCGCCAGTAGGTCCTGCCACCGATTGGCGATTTCCACTGAATATTGGCATCCGTTCATCGGGCGTTTTGTTGGCACACCGATATTACTAAGCTAAGTAATTGATATGTCGTCGCCGTGATCGTCGCCGAGCGGTTGGCACGGCCTGTGCAAAGCCCTTGATAGGAGACGCCGGATCATCCGACGCCCCGTCAAAGGGAGACAAATCATGTTCCAGAACTTCACCCAGTCGTTCGTCCGCGTCGCCGTCGGCACCGTCGGCATGGCGCTTTGTGCCGGCGTCTGCCTGACCGGCGCGACCGCGCCCGCCGCCGCCGCGACCGTCGACGGCGTCGTTCGCAGCCAGGCAGTCCACTATGCCGACCTCGACCTGTCGACCGAGCCGGGCCGTGCCGCGCTCGACCGCCTCCAGTCGATGCGCTTCCACCCGGTCTTTACCGCG